>DFEL01000084.1 GCA_002369055.1 Cyanobacteria bacterium UBA3803 | reverse complement strand
CCATATCTCTTTGTACTTCAGGGTATTGAGGTAAGTGTTTAAAGTGTGGTATATTTTCGTGAACACAAGACAATATAGCATCCAAATTTACTTCAAACAAATATGCATCTTGATTTAATTTCATTTTATCTTTCAATAGCGGATGAATTTGTCCGAAGAAACCTATATCTTTTGCTTGTTTACCAAGCATAACTAATTTAGCGGTTTTATACGGGTGCATAAAATTAATATCTTCGCAAGCATTTATTAAAATTCTTGATTCAAGTCCTAAACTTGATAATAATTTTTCAAAAATACCTTTTATTGTGTAAAAATCAACTTTTTGTGCTTGTTGCCATTTTGAATTTTCAATATTTCCAGACAAAATACCTGATAGCATTTTAACCTCAGTTACACCTGAATCTTTTTGTGTTGTTTCGTGGTCTTTAAAATAACTTCTGCCTATTTCATATACCCAATAATTTTTTTGTCCGTTATCCCAGTTATTTTTAAAACAATCTAAAACATTTGCTGCCAGAGTTTGTCTAAGCATTGAGTATTCTTCGCTTGCAACATTTGCAACTTTTACTGCTTGTTCTTCGTTGTAAGTCATCATATATCTGTCCAGTAAGGATTTACCTATTAATGATGTTGTAACAATTTCGTTCATGCCACAAGAACGCATTAAATAATGGATATTTGCAATAGTTTTTTCTTCTAATGTTATTTCTGCTACATTATTTTTTGCAGGTAGTGTAGGAGGTACTTGTTCATATCCGTTAATTCTTGCAATTTCTTCAATCAAGTCAATTTCTCGATATACATCGTCAACTCTGTATGAAGGCACTTCAATTTTTGCTGCAATTTCATTTTTACCTAAAATTTTAAAGCCTAATTTTTCTAAAATGTTAAGTGCTTTTTCTGTTGGAACTTCAATTCCTAAAATTCTTTTTATTTCAGAAAATCTTAAAGTTATAGGCTCAATTTCATTTTTGTCGTTACCTGTTTGTACTACACCTTCAACTTTTGCATCTGCGTATTCAACAAGTAATTGCATTGCTCTCATAAGTGCTTGTTTAACTGCACCTATATCAATACCTCTTTCAAATCTGGCACCTGCTTCAGAACGATAACCAACGCTTCTTGCACTTTTTCTGTTTGTTGCAGGAGTAAAGTATGCTGCTTCTAAAGCAATAGATGTTGTATTATCATCTATTTCAGAGTTTGCACCGCCAAATACACCGCCTAAACATACAGGATGTTCTTTTGTTGCTATTAATACGCTGTCATGAGTTAATTTTCTTTCAACTTCATCCAGTGTTACAAGAGTTTCACCTTCATTTGCACGTCTTACGCATAAATAGTTGTTTAATTTATCTCTATCAAATGCGTGTAGCGGAGTTCCAAGTTCTAATAAAACATAGTTTGTAATGTCTACAACATTGTTTATTGCTCTTATTCCTGAGGAAACAAGGCGTTTTTGCATCCAGTCAGGTGATTTTTTTATTTTTACTCCGCTTAAAAGACCTATTGAATAGTATTTGCATACATCTTTATCTTTTATTTCAACTTCAAAACCGTCATTTCCATATTCTACGGTTGCTTCAAGCGGAGAATATTTTAAATGTCTGTCGAATATTGCACAAAGTTCACGAGCAACACCAATTACGGACATTTGGTCGCCTCTGTTTGCAGTAGGTGCAACATTTAAAATAATATCTTCTTCTAAATTTAATACATCTTCAAGTTTTTTGCCTAATTCAACATTATCTAAAAATCTATTTAAAATTAGTATTCCGTCTTCTTCTTGATAGTTTCTGTCGCTTAATCCAAGTTCATCAGATGAACATAACATTCCTTGTGATTCTACCCCTCTTATTGTTGCAGGTGTGAGAGTAAATTGTTCTCCTGTTTTTCTGTCTAAAACTTTTGAACCAACTGAAGCATAAGGAATAATTTGTCCTTCTTGAATATTTTGTGCCCCGCAAACAACTGTTTTTACTTCACTACCTGTGTTTACATCAACAAGATGAAGTTTGTCAGCGTTAGGGTGGTTATTAATTTTTTCAATTTTTGCCGTAATTATATTTGAGAATTGAGGTTTTAAATATTCTATTTCTTCTACTTCCAAACCACTCATAGTTAATTCATGGGCAATTTGTTTTTCGTCAATGCCTTCTAAATCTACAAATTCTTTCAACCAATTAAGCGATACTTGCATTTTCTATATTCTCCTTAAATTCTTCTATTTTTTCCGTGCTGTCACATTCAATGTAAATTCTTAATAACGGTTCAGTTCCGCTTGGACGCACCAAAATCCAGCTTCCGTCATCAAAATACAATTTTACACCGTCAATTTTGTTTATACGTGTAACTTTATAATTACCGAGTTCTTTTAATTTTTCCGCATTATCAAGTGCTTTTGAAACTTGTTCCTGATTTTCTAATTTTTTATCAATTCTGTCATTAAAAAACTTTTTGCCGGCAAATTTATGCAAATCTTCTTGAAGTTCAGTTAGCTTTTTATTTTCATAGGCCATTGCTTCAAGAATTAATAAATTTGCCAGAATACCGTCTTTTTCGGGAATATGTCCTTGAATTGAAAGTCCGCCTGAATCTTCACCTGCAATAATCGGATTATATTTTCTCATTGCTTCGCCTACATGCTTAAAGCCAACTGCTGTTTCAATCAGTTCGACATTTAGCTTTTCAGCAACTATGTCAAGCAGAGTGCTTGCACCTACTGTTTTTACAAGAGAACCTTTGTAACCTTTATTTTTTGAAAGATGTATTAATAGTATTGCAATAATTTCATTTGGAGTAACATAATTACCTTTTTCATCAATTACACCAAATCTGTCGCCATCTCCGTCATTTGCAAAACCAACAGAATTAACTCCATTTTTTATCATTGAAATTAATTCTTGCATGTATTTTGGTTTAGGTTCAGGCATTCCTCCGCCAAAATTTACATCATGTTTCATGTGAATACTTTTAAATTTTATACCATTATTTTTCAATATTCTGTCAAAATATCCTATTGTTGCAGAATACAATCCGTCAAAAATTATGTTGGTATTCATTTTTTTTATTTTATCAAAGTTGATTAGGCTTTCTATATGTTCAAAATATTTTTTTGAAAAATCATAATACTCAAATGACCCTTCAAGGCTGTTTTCAATGCTTTTGCCAATATTGCCGACAATTTCGTCAGTAATATCGCTTGTTGCAGGCCCTGCATAATCAGGAATCCACTTTAAACCTAAATATTCAGGAGGATTATGGCTTGCAGTAAACATTATGGCACAAGCGTTTAATATTTTTGCATTATATGCCAAAACAGGAGTTGGTATTACATTCTTACTGTATAAAACTGAAAACCCTTTTTGTACAAGTATATCTGCACATAATTTTGACAGTACATCGGCTTGATTTCTTGGGTCATAGCCTATTATAACTTTCTTATTCTGTCCAAAGTTGTCATATATATATTTTGCGATTGCATTTGATACCAAAGAAACATTTTTAGAATTAAATTCTTCTCCTGTTATTGCTCTCCAGCCATCAGTCCCAAATTTTATATTTGCCATTTTTCATCCCTTCCGTTAAAATTATAAACAAAACAAGGAGATTTATCAATGAATTTTTTATCAGGAGTTATGAGAATTGCATATTTAGGACCGGGTGGTTCTTATTGTGAGATGGCAAAAGACAAATTTCTTGATATGTATGATTTTTATCCTGCTGAAGAACCGTTAAATATGATTAGCAGGGTTATTAATTTTGTTGATGAAAATCCTAATACCGTAGGCGTGATTCCTTTGGAAAATTCAGTGGAAGGTACTGTAAGAGAATCAAGTGATACTCTGATTGCAACAAAAAATCCTAATATAAGAATTTTATCCGAAGTGATTGTGCCTATAAATCATTGTTTGCTTTCAAAAGTTACAGAGCTTTATAGTATTACGGGTGTTATCTCTCATCCGCAGGCTTTAGCACAATGTCATAATTTTATTTCAACGCAACTTCCTATGAATTTGGCAATAGTTAAGGCTTCGAGTACTGCCGATGCCGCACGTTCGCTTGATGGATATAATTTGACTTATTCAGCAATAGGGAGTAAAAAAACTGCTCAGTTATACAATTTAAATATTGTTTGTGAAAATATTAATGATGACCCTACTAACCAAACTCGTTTTGCATTAATAGGTGATTTTGAAACTGAACCGACAGGTAATGATAAAACAAGTATTGCTTTTTCAACAGAAAATAAGTCGGGTGCTTTACTTGAAGTTTTGGAGATTTTTTCAAAGTATAGCATTAACCTTTCATATATTGATTCTCGTCCGTCTAAGACAAAATTTGGTGAATATGTTTTCCATGTTGATTTTGACGGGCATGTTAAAGATGAAATCGTAAAGAATGCTGTCTATGAAATACAAGAAAAATCAAATTTCTTCAGATTTGTTGGGTCATACGCAAAATATAAGCCTATTTTTTAATATTTGTTGTACAGTTCTCTAAGTATAATTTCTTCAAATAATTTTTTTGAGCTTTCTGTTGATTTTCCGTCTGTTTCATATATTGCAAAAGCGTAGATTTTTCCGCTTTTTGCTTCAAGATAGCCGGTTATGCCGCTTATATTTGAAAGAGTACCTGTTTTTGCGTAAAGTTTATCTTTAAGCATTGGCATTCTGTTTTTTAATGTCCCTTCTCCGCTTGTTGCAAATAGAGTTTTTATTTCATCATAAACATAGTTATTTGCTGTTGTAATTAAAAAGTCGGTCATAAAATTTGCAGTGACAAGATTATTTTTTGAAACACCGCTTCCATCTGTTAGTCTGATATTAGAGCAGTCTATTTTATTTTCTTGGCAGTAGTTGTTAAACATAGCCATAGCGTTTGAATGTGAACCTGAGTTATTTGCATATTTGCCGCCTGCAAGTTTAAAAACTGTTTCTGCTACAAGGTTATTGCTATTTTTTAAAATATCTTTGGTTGCATTGCTCATCGGATGTTCTATTTTAGCAATTAATTCAGCGTTTTTAGGTAATTTTGCTCTGTTATATTTGCCTGTATAAACAATATTATTTTCGGCAAAAGCATCGTCCAGTCTTAGTATAAAATATCTTCTCAAATAATTTACGGGTATTTTTATTTTTACAGTTTTTGCTACTTCTCCGCTTACGGTAAGTGCGTCTGAAGAAATATCATTGTCTTCTTTTGTTATTTTTACGTTGTTTGTGTTAAACGATGTCAGAGTTTTATTTATGAAGGCAGTTGGGTAAAATATGTCTGTAAAAATGTCTGCCGGACTGTTCGGTTTAGTTGGTGTAATGACAATTGTGTATAAGTTTTTGTCTATATTGTATGAACTGAATTTCGGCATCAGCGGATTTAAGCAATCGTCCCATTGCCAACCTTCACCCCAGTTATTGTTATCAAGTATTGTGTCATCTATATATAAATTTTTTAATGTGCTGTCTTTTGGTAATTTTATGTGTGAAATTAATTCATTTAAGTCTTTGTTTGTCAGATATGGGTCTGCTCCAAGTAGTATATAGTAATCTCCATTTTTAGTTTTGTATAAACTTGTTGAAAAGTTGTAGTGTTTACCCAGCACTCTTTCAGAAGCAAAATAGGTCAGTATTTTTTGTGTTGAAGCAGGTGATATTTGTACGTCAGAATTTATTTCTTTTATAATTTTACCTGTTTCAAGTTCTTTTATTGATAATGATACGGTGCCTTTTGGTAATTTAGTATATTTTAATATGTTTTTTACCATAAGGCTATCATTTGCCATTACAAAATTTTGTGCAAAAAGTAATGTAATTAATGTTAAAAATATTCTTTTCATTTTATATTTCCCTAACCTCATATTTTTCATGAATATCTTTTAATACTGTACATTTTTCTCTGAATAATTGTTGTTCGTTAAAGTCCAATTCAGCAAAAATTGCACCTTCGCCTTGTGTTATTTCGGCAAGGTTGCCACCTTTATAGTCGATTATAAATGATTTTCCTAAATTATAATCACCGTTTTCTATTGCACCTGATTGTGTAAGTGCTACGAAATAACATTGATTTTCTACCGCTCTTGAGTGTGTCATTGAAACCCATGGAATTTCTTTTTTTATTCCCCATGCGGCTGCATTTATCATTAAATCAACACCTTTTAATGCGTAAGAACGGTATAGTTCAGGAAATCTTATATCATAGCATATACTCAACCCTGTTCTAATCCCTTCAATATTTACGATAACTGGGTTTGTTCCTTTTTCTACAATGCTTCCTTCGGTGTCCCCGTAATATGAAAATAAATGACATTTGTCATAAGTGGCAACAAGTTCACCTTTTCTGTTGATAACAGGACATGTATTGTGTAATTTGTCGTGTTTTCTTGAAATAAAACTGCCGCCGATGATGTTTACGTTATGTTTTATAGCTAAATTTGACAGAAATTTTATTACGCTACTGTTTTCTATATCTTCTGCTGAGTTTTCAAAATATTTGCAAGCCCATCCGACAGTCCAAACTTCAGGTAAAATAATGATATCCGTATTTGGTCGGATATTACTTTCGATTAAATATTTAACTTTATTTATATTTTTTTCTTTTTCCCCAAGTTCTGATGACATTTGTACAGCCATCAGATTTATATTATTTTTCATTTTTTTTCTTCTTCTTATAGGCTTCTTTAAATATTTCCGGTGCTTTTTTATCTAAATCGAGGAGAGCCTGTTTTAGTTGCTCTTTTATTTGTTTATCTTCTTCTGGAGTACTGTTTTCAGGAACATAAATTGGATCTCCATATAAATTTACTAATTTTGTAAATCCCATTGGAATTTCAAACCTATCCCAACTAGGAAGTTTAAGCAGCGATTTATTAGGCGAATACCAAGTCATAGGTATTATTGCACCGCCTGTATGTTTTGCAACTTTAATAACTCCGTTTTTTATTTCGTGTAAAGGTCCGGCAGGTCCGTCGACCATTATTGCAACATTTTGTCCTTCATTAATTTTTTCTATCATTTCCATTGTGGATCTGACGCCGCCCTTTTTTCTTGTCCCTTTGTCCTGAGAGCCTCTTATTGTACTAAATCCCCACTTGTGAACTACTTGTGCAATAATTTCACCATCTCCGGATCTGCTTATTAAAATGTTTACGTTTTTTCTTTTTTCAAATGGTATTCCGTGCAGAGAGCATTGTTTGGCATGCCACATTGCAAATATAACTTTGTTTTCCTGTTGAGGATAGTTTATATTTTCTATGTGTATCATTCTTTCCAGTATTCTAAAAAGACCATATACGGCATTTGATAAAAATTTTATTTGTTTTGTATTTTCGATATCTACCATAGCGATTTAATTATAATACAAATATTTTATCCTATTCAAATTTTGTTTCATAAGGTAAACGTATACAGAACTTTGTACCTTCACCTTCCTTACTTTGAACCGTAATTTCGCCACCGTGAGATTTTATAATTTGTTGTGCCAGATATAGTCCTAAGCCTGTTCCTATCTTTCTGAATTTTTTTGCTGTTGAATAATATTTTTTGAATACCATTTCTAAATCTTCTTGCGGAATACCCTTTCCGTAATCTATAACTGAAATATTTACATCAAATTGAGTTTTTACTACGGTTATATCAATATTTTTTTGAGATTCACTGTGAGTAATTGCATTTTGTAATAAGTTTTTAATAACACGTTTTAATTGTGTTTTATCTGCGTTAATTTTAATATTTTCATATTCTTTATATTTTATTTTTAAGCCATTTTTTTCTGCTATCGGGTTCATTTCTTTTACAATGGAGTTTATAAACGGATTTATTTCAAACTGTTCTGTATATATAACTTCTCCCGATTCTTTTACTTTGTATGTTTCTAATAAAATTTGTACAAGGTCAAGTAATTCCTGATTTGAAGTTTGCATGTTTTGAAGTGCCTCGTGCTGTTTTTCGTTTATCGAACCAAATTTTTCGTCAAGTAAAAAATTAAGAATATTTGATTCTGCTATAATGGGAACTTTCAAGTCATGTGTAAGTGTGGATACAAAGTCATCTTTTAATTGTTCTATTTCTTTTTGTGTTGTAACGTTTTTGACTATTACTATGTATCGTTGTTTTTTATTATCAAGTTTCAATTTTTTTGTAGAGGCTATAAATGCTGCTTCTGAATATTTTTTTATAAAAATATCAGTATCTTCAAGTTTTTCAACAGGAGTTCCTTCTTTAATTTCGATAAATTCTAAAAGATTCTTTTTTATTAATTCACTGCTGCTTACTCCAAACCATTGATAAATCTTAGGTGTTGCTCTTAAAATTTTATGTTTGTTATCTATAATTATCAGACCGTCTGATAGTGAATTAATTGTTGCTTCCAATAATTTATTTTGACGGGTAAGTTCGGCGTGTTGTTGCGAAACTTCGGCTTCTTTTTCTTTCAATGTATCTATAAGAGAGTTTACGCTTTCAGTTAATGTTTCATAAGATTCTGGGTTAATGCTTTTTATTTTTTTTCCTAAATCCCCGTATTTAACCGAATTCAAGGTTTCGTTTACAACTCCGATATAGTCGTTAATCTTTGTCCAGCGTTTTGTTGTTTCTTTAGAAACTATAAGAAGCATTAAAAATATAAATATTACAAATAAATTTAAAATGTACCAAAGCATTTTTATACCTTATTATTTTTTTCTTTTATGTTACTATATTTATAAATCAAATTCAATTAATAAATTAAGGTGATGTTATGAAAAAACTATTTATGTTGTTTATATGTGTATTTGCTTGTTTGCAGCCTGCATCTGCCGAAAGTTTAACTTCTAATATAAAATATGCTTTAAAACATTCAACTGACGGAAGTTATTTATCAGTTGTTGTTGCATTGGGTGTAGTAATACTTTTAATTTATATAACAGGTATTATATATGCAAAATTAAATGTAGTCGGTTATAATACCATGAAGAAGCAATATCTTGATTTAAATGACTCAAAGGTTCTTGTTTTATCAAATACTGTTGTTGGTAAAGATAAGTCTTTACTGGTTGTTGAATTATCCGGTAAAAAAATGTTGTTAGGTGTTACTGAAAAGTCAATAACTTTGATTAAAGATTTGGATGAAACTAAACCTTTAAATCTTGAAAATATATCAAAAGATGTTCAAAAAAATCCGAACTTGGATAGAATATATCCTACAAAAGATTTTATGGAAGATAGTGATATAGAAATAAAACAAGATATTCCGGATGAAGAAAAATCGGAATATGATTCTGAAGAATTTGGATTATATAAAAAATATTTGGATTAATTATGAGAAAAACGGTAAATATTGCAAATAAAACCATTGGTGACGGTCATCCTTGTTTTATTACTGCTGAAATTGGTATTAACCATAATGGCAGTGTAAATCGAGCAAAATCGCTTATTGATATGGCATTATCTGTTGGTTGTGATGCTGTAAAATTTCAAAAAAGAACAGTTGATGTTGTTTATACAAAAGAAGAACTTGCCAAAGAAAGACAAAGTGTATTTGGTGAAACAAACGGGGATTTAAAACGAGGTTTGGAATTCGGTTATGAGCAATATAAGGAAATTGATGATTATTGCAGGCAAAAAGGTATCATTTGGTATGCTTCATGCTGGGATGAAGGTTCTGTTGATTTTATAGAACAATTTGATACTCCATGCTACAAAATTGCATCTGCTTCTTTAACTGATGATGATTTACTTAAATATGTCAGAAAAACAGGTAAACCTGTCTTTTTGGCTACCGGCATGAGTACAATGGAACAAATTGAACATGCCGTTGATGTTTTGGGGCAAGATAATCTTATTATTTATCACTGTACTTCAACTTATCCTTCAGAATTAAATGAGATTAATTTAAAAGTTATCACAACATTAAGAGAAAAATATGATTGCCCGATTGGTTTTTCAGGGCATGAAAAAGGTATATTACCTTCAATAATGTCGGCAATGCTAGGTGCAAACGCTGTCGAAAGACATATTACAACCGATAGAACTATATGGGGGTCTGATCAAGCGGCTAGTCTTGAACGTGATGGTATTTATAGAGTTGTAAGAGATATAAGGCAAATTAACACAATTTTAGGTGACGGTGTGAAAAAAGTATATGACAGCGAGTTACCTATTATTAAAAAATTAAGAAGAAAGTAAGTATGAATATACCAAATAATATAAAAATGATTATTACTGATTTTGATGGTATTTTTACCGATAATTCCGTGATTGTTAATGCGGATAAATCAATTTCAAGAAAAGTTAGTTTTAAGGACCTTATGGGTGTTTCAATTTTAGTTAAAAACGGATATAAAGTTGGTATTATTTCGGGTGAAAAAAATCCTATTATAGAAATGATTGCAGAAAAATTTAAATTAACAGAAATTTTTATGGATATAAGAGTAAAAATTGATGTTTTGAAAGATATTTTAAAACGAAATAATTTATCTGTTGACGAAGTTATTTATGTTGGTGATGATGTAAACGATAAAGAATGTTTAGAATATGTGTCAACAAAAATTACTGTACCTAATGCAAATAAAAAAATAAAACAAATTGAAGGCATACAAATTACTTCTGTTGATGGTGGCGATGGTGCTTTTCGTGAAATTGTCGATGAAATTATATTTTAAAATTTTTTCGTGCAGAAAGCGATTTAGTTTGGGTTGAAAATATTACCTGTAAATAATATTATGCAGCAATATGAAAAATTACTTGTAAAAGTTTTATTTACATATATAATTATCTTAGATTGGGCGATAAAATGAAAAATATAATTGTTCAAAAATTCGGCGGAACTTCTGTTGCCGATACAGATAAGATAAAAAATGTTGCTAATTCGGTTATTCGTGAAAAAAAGAACGGAAACGATGTTGTTGTAGTTGTTTCTGCTATGGGTCATACTACTGACTATCTTATGAAAATGGCAAATGATATAAGTGAAAATCCTTCGTCACGTGAAATTGACATGCTTTTGTCGACAGGTGAAGGTGTTTCTATTGCATTGTTGTCTATGGCTATTCAGGCTCAAGGGTATGATGCCGTTAGTATGAATGCTATGCAAATTGGCATTATTACCGAGAATATTCACACTAAAGCAAGAATTGTTGATATTAAGACTGATAAATTACAGAAATATTTAGATGAAGGTAAAATAATTGTTGTAGCAGGTTTTCAGGGTGTAACCCCTGACGGTGAAATCACAACACTTGGCAGAGGCGGGTCTGACACATCTGCGGTTGCTGTTGCTGCTGCTTTAGGTGCAGAACGCTGTGATATATATACTGATGTTGAAGGTGTTTATACGACTGACCCTAGAATTGTTCCTAATGCTTCAAAATTAGATTTTGTTACTTATGATGAAATGCTTGAGTTAGCAAATGTTGGTGCTAATGTTTTACACCCTCGTTCTGTTGAAACAGCAAAACAATTTAATATGCCAATCAGGGTTAGGAGTAGTTTTAATCTTGATAATATGGGTACGCTTATTATGGGAGTTGATGATATGGAATTATGTAAACCTGTTACCGGTGTTGCAGTTGATATGTCTAAAGTTAGAATTGTAATATGTGATGTGCCTGATGAACCGGGTGTTGCTGCTAAATTATTTAATACTCTTGCGGATGAAAATATTTCGGTAGATACCATTATTCAGTCTTACGCAAGATTGCATAATAACACTAATGATATTGCTTTTACTATCAGTAAATCGGATTTAACAAAGGCTATGGAGTTATTTTCTCGTTTAAGCGATATTATTGATAGTGATAAGATACATGTTGACGAAAACATTGCCTCTGTTTCGATTGTTGGTGCAGGTATGGTTGATAGACCGGGTGTTGCTGCAACAATGTTTGATACGTTAGCAAATCTGAATATTAATATTAAAATGATTACAACAAGTGAAGTTAAAATTAGTTGTCTTGTTGATGCAGATTTGGCACATGATGCTCTTAAAGGTTTGCATAAGGCTTTTAATTTGGGCTGTGATGTTATTGCAACTGTAAAAGGCGATTTACCAAATATTTAAGGAGATTATAATAATGGATAATAATGAAATTGCTAAATGGCGTAAAATTACAATTGCTGCTATCGCTTTTGTAGGTTTTATTACTACAATAAAATTGGCTATAATATACTATTACGCAAATTTTTCCGCAACTCCGCACACAAGTTTTTGTTCAGTAAATGAGTTTATAGATTGTGATTCCGTTGCTAAAACCGTTGAATCACAATTTTTTGGTATTCCTCTTGCATACTGGGGCATGTTTTTATACTTGTTTATTGGTTTGTTAATGGGTTCAAAAAAGCTTTCTAAATTTAAATTGTTTAATTTTTTGGAAGTTTTTAAAAATCCGTATTCATACATTTCGGCATTGGGTATAATTTCTTTTGCTATATCAATGATTTTGCTCTGTGTAAGTTTATTTACTATAAAAAAATTGTGTATTTTGTGTGCTTTTACTTACGTTTTAAATTTAGCAATCGGTTTGTTTGCTATGGATTATTCAACCAAATTTGGTATTGTAAATGTTTTTAAAACTTCTGTTATTGATTTTATAGATGCATTAAAAATAAAAAAATATTTAATTGCCTTTATTTCGGTTGCAGTTTGTGCTGTTGGATTTTTAACTTATACTTCAGTTTCAAACGTATTTTGTCCGCACGTAAAAAAAATACGTTCATTGCAAAAATTTGTAAAATTAAAAGAAAAGGGTATTAATCCTTATGCTGTGGTTGGAAATGTTCTTGGTAATCCAAGCGGAGATGTTAAATTACATGTTTATTCTGATTTTAGATGTCCTATTTGCTCAGTATACAACATAATTATACACAAAGTTGTTCAAGATTTTGACAATGTTTTGGTTGTTCACCATGATTATCCGTTAGATCAAACTTGTAACAAATATTTGTCAAAACCTTTCCATTATGGCTCTTGTATTTTGGCAAGATATGCTTATGCAGCCGAAAAACAAGGACATTATTGGGATGTTTCAAATGAATTTTATTTAACACAACCTCAATCTGATTATGATGTTTGGTTAATTGCACATAATAAAGGGCTAAATCTTGACAAGTTAAAAGCTGACGCTATATCAAAAGAGGCTTATGATTATGTTGAAAATAGTATTGATGATGCTGTTTTGAACTTAAAATTGCAAGGTACTCCGGCAGTTTATGCAAACGATAAAGCTACTTTGCACATGGGTATAATGTCTGAAATGGATTTGAAGGAATATTTGAAGAAGGCAGGCGGAAATTTAAAATAATATGTCTGATAATAAAGTTTTAATTCATGCCTGTTGCGGTATTTGTTCCGCATATCCGATTATTCAATTGCGTGAAATGGGTTATGAGCCTGTTGTTTATTTTTATAATCCTAATATTTTTCCGATTGATGAGTATCAAAAACGGTTAGATGCCGAAAAAATACTTTGTGAATTTCATAAATGCGAATTAATAGCAGAAGATTATAATCAGATTGATTTTTTCAATTCTGTTGTTGGTTTTGAAAATGAACCAGAACGTGGTAAAAGATGTGATATCTGTTTTGACTTGCGTCTTAAAAAAACTGCACAAAAAGCAGTTGATTTGAATATCAAAATTTTTACTACTTCTATTGTTATAAGTCCGCATAAAAATTTTAGTAAATTAACTGAAATTGGTAATAATATTGCAAAAATTTATAATTTACAATATTTAGCCGTAGATTTTAAGAAAAAAGACGGTTTTCTTAAAACAAATAGGTTGGCTAATTCTTTAAATTTATATAGACAAAATTATTGCGGGTGTAAGTTTAGTATGCGAAAATAAATTGTTAATTAATGTAACAATTTGTTTAAAACTCGCAATTAGCATGTGTTATAATGTTTTTATTATAATGTAAGTGTTACAATAAACGAACATGAAATGTTTAGTTTGGAGTGATTTATGGCTTTAGGTTTTAATTCAAATTTATTTAATACTCATGCAGCTTCAAGAAGCAGTGAAACAGCAGGTGTTGTTGCTTCATCAAGTGAAACAGCAGGAACAATTGCCGCAGCAGGTTCAGAAACAGCAGGTTTAATTGCATCAAATGCTGCAATTGACAGTTTCCAATCTAATAATCCGTTTGCACCGCAAATTGATTATAGTCAATATTCTTCAGCACCTGAAACAGCAGGTTCTTTAGCAAGTGAAACAGCAGGTTCTTTAGCAAGTGAAACAGCAGGTACGGTTGCTTTTGGTGATGTTGAAACTGCCGGTTGTGTTGCTGATGCCGGTTGTGAAACAGCAGGTTCCGTTGCATCTTCCGACAGTGGCTTTGGTTCTTTTGACAGTGGCTTTGTTTGCTAAATAAAAGATAAATAAAAAATATTAAATAAAAAAACGAGCTTAGCGGCTCGTTTTTTTTAGAATTTCTTTTACCGTGTTTATTGGTATGGCGAAGCCTATTCCAACATTTGATATATTGTTATCAGGATTATATATAGACTGATTTATCCCTACAACTTCACCGTTTGTAGTAATTAGCGGGCCACCTGAATTTCCGGGATTTATAGCAGCATCTGTTTGAATTTTATCTTTGGCATAGTCAATTCTTGATATTATTCCTTGCGTAAGTGTTCCGTTGAAACCAAAGGGGTTCCCGATTGCCATGACTTTTTGTCCTACTTTTATATTTTCTGAGTCACCTAATAGAATTGTATTAAGTTGTTCTTTTGATTTAATTTTTATTAGTGCAATATCTGAATTGTCAATTTTTAGAATATTTGCTTTGTAAATATGTCCGTTATGCAATGTTACTTCTATATTTTTACCACCTTCAACAACGTGAGAACTTGTTAATATTATACCGTTTTTGTCTATTATGCATCCTGTACCGCTAGATAAACCTAATGGTAATTCTGCGTCAATAGAAACAATTGCAGGATTTATTTTTTCATATACCTTTATATATGTTGATTCTTCAGAATCAAAACCAAAAACTGCGACATTTGTAACAAAAACGAAACAAATTGTAATAAATATTTTTTTATACATATTTCCTAAACTCCTTCATATATGGGTATTTTGGAATGATTTTAAAAATAATGCTACTACCAATGTAACAAAATTAATGTGTAATTATTGCAACGATTAAAGCTTTATTTTATAATTTAGTCAAAACCAAACGTCAGGTTTTAATTGAGATATGAGTAAGGAAAGGAAAGTAAAAATGAGACGTATTGAAATGTTCAAACAAGCAATGAACGAAAAAAGAGCTTTAAAAGTTATTTCTGGTATTAACAACATTGATTTAGAAAGAGTTGAAATGATTGTTTCTTCTGCAATTGAAGCAAAAGCAACTGCTGTTGATATTGCTGCTAAACAAGAAGTTATTGAATTATCTCAAAGATTAATTTCTGAATCAAATTCTGATATTATGTTGATGGTTTCATCAATTGTTCCTATGGAATTAGCAAATGCTGTAAATATGATGAATATTGAAGCTATTGAATTAGGTAACTTTGATGCTATGTACAGAGAAGGTTTATCAATGACTTCTTCTCAAATCATTAGCCTTGTAGAAGAAACTTTATCATTAATTCAAGAAAGAAGATCAGAAATTTTATTCTCAGTAACTATTCCTGGTATGTTACCAATTTCTGAACAAATTTCATTGGCTAGAAAATTAGAAGAAATGCACATTGATTTAATTCAAACTGAAGGTTATGTTTCTCAAGAAATGATGAATATTGATTTAGAAGGTTCAAGAATGTGGTTAAACAGAGCTGAATTAACTATTTCTAACACATTAGAATTGTCAAGAAACGTTGAATTACCAATCATGACTTCTTCAAACATTAACACAATTACTGCTCCATTTGCATTTGCAGCAGGTGCTAGTGTTATCGGTTGCGGTTCTTGCATCAACAGATTAGAATCAAAAATTTCTATGTTAGGTGTAATAAGCAACTTAGTTGAAATTGCTAACAGAAACGGTATCATGATGTCTTCTTTAAGAGAATCAAGAATGATGTCATCAATGGAAATGACTTCTTTAGTGTAATAACTTATTAGTTATAAGAAAAAACGGAAGATTTTATATCTTCCGTTTTTTTATTGTAAACTTAATATTTTTAGAATTTTATTCAGTTCGGTATTTAAATTTTTATTAATTTTAAGTTCTTTTTTAGTTTTATCTACTGAGTATGTAATAGTTTGATGTCTTTTGTTAAGGGCAGTTGCAATGCTTTCGTAACTGTTTTGTAGTTTTTCTCTTGCGATATAGCTTACAAGAGAACGTGCATTAGAAATATTTTGTACTCTTGATGTACTTTTAATTTCATCAGATGACAAGTCATAAAAGTCGGCGACAGTTTCTATAACTTTCTCAATTGTTGGTTTTGCTAAATTTTCTTCGCATTTTAGGACTTTTTTAGCATAATCAAGGGTAATTGGCGTTTCTTCGATGTCTGAGTATGCGTTGACCTTTGTAAACGCACCTTCAAGTTCTCTTACGTTGTCTTTATAGTATTTTGCGATATATTCAAAAACTTCTTGAGGTATATTTTCGACACCTTTTTCCAGTGCTAAATTTTTTAATATTTTAACTCTAGTTTCAAATTCCGGAGGTTTTATTTCAACGACAAGTCCTTGTTCAAATCTGGTTCTTAACCTTTTTGGAATTTCCGGCAAATCTTTAGGTAATTTGTCAGAAGTTAAAACGATTTGTTTATTTGCATTATAGAGCGTATCTAGTGTATGAAAAAGTTCATCAATACATTTTTGCTTGTTTTCAATAAATTGAATGTCATCAATAAGTAAAATATCTACATTTCTGTATTTATTTCTAAATTTGTTCATTGCAATAGTTGTATTTTTGTTTTGATTAGGAGTAAATCGGGTTGAATTTACATAATCATTTATAAAATCTTCAGTTTTTATACATTGGACTTTAAGATTTCCTTTTAGCGTAACGTAGTGTCCGATTGCTTGCATAAGGTGCGTTTTACCAAGTCCGGAGCCACCTTGTATGTATAAAGGATTGTATGTTGCCGTTGGATTTTTTGCTACTGATTCGGCAGCTGCTTTTGCAATTTTATTGTTTGAATCTTCAACAAAATTATCAAACCTGTACCTTAGGTTAATGTTTAGTGATTTTACATAAGACAGATTCTTAATAGACCTATTGTGTTCTTCTTCTTCTTTTTTTTCTTTTTGTAATTTTCTTTCTTCTTTTTGTTTTTCTTTTTTTAATTTATCTGCATATTCTTGATTAAATTCAATATTTACAATAATTTCTTTGCCAAAATGATTTCTAAAACAATCCAGTATTGTTTTGTAGTGGTTTTCTCGAAGGTATTTTACTGCAAATGCAGCATTTGAAATTAATGTAAATTGGTTATCTTCAAATGAAACTGCTTCCAGTGGAGCAATCCAAGGTCCATAAGACGATTCCGGTACTATATTGCTTAGTTCCGATTTTATTTCTTCCCAAATCTTTTTTACTTCGACAGTGTTCATAATTTAATTTTATAACAAAAACAGTTTATAAAAAATAATTCCTGCGGACATACTTAAATTTAGCGATTCAACTTTGCTGTCCATTTCAATAGTAATTTTATCAGTTGCAAAATTAATAAGTTGTTGACTAAGTCCGTCTGATTCTGCACCAAACATAACAAGAGTTTTTTCTTGTGGCTGAAAATCTTTTAAATACGTACTATCATCTGATTTTGGAAGGGTTGCTATTCTTGTGAAATCTTTAAAATATTTTTCTATAAAATTGTAATCCTTTGTTTGGTAAACAGGTGTTTTCCATAAGTTACCAACAGATGCTCTTACGCATTTTGGATTATACATGTCTACTGTATCACCATATAATACTATTGCATCAAGTGAAAATGCTGTTGCGGTTCTTAAAATTGTACCCAAATTACCTAAATCTTTTATATTCTCGAATAAGGCTACTCTTTTTGCAGATTTTAGCAATTCTTCGCTGAATTGCTTTTGTTCACCTATTGCTACTGCATCAGGTGTTGAGTCTGTTGTTGATAATTTTTTTAATACGGGTTCAGTTACGTAGATAATTTGTTCGGACAAAAAGTCGTAGTGAAAGGCTTTTTCTTTTGTTACAAACAGATGTTCAATTTTAATATCTGAGTTATATGCTTCTTCAATTGCTTTTAGACCCTCAAGTAAAAATTTACCTGACTCATCTCTGTATTTTTTCTGCTCTAGTTTTGCAGTTTCTTTTATCAATTCATTGTTTACGCTTGTTATTTCCATTATTTAACCTCAAATTTATCTAACCATTTTTTTTCATTATTATCTAACATAGATATATCAATTAATTTACTTTCATAGCACATATTTGTAAATGAATTAATTTTTCCGCCTTTTATGTAGCAAGAATTTTCTAATCTTACACCAAAATAGTTTTCTCTGTATAGTCCGGGTTCAATGGTAAAGCACATATTATCTTCAAATTCTACAAAAGCCTCCGATGACAATGCACTTAATCTTGGAGGTGCTTCGTGAACGCTTACACCTATTCCATGTCCTAGTCCGTGATTAAATAAAAAACCGTCCGGTGAATTGTTTTTTAGAAAATATCTTGCTAAATAGTCTATATCAAATCCGCAATCGAAATCTTTTATGTTAAAAGCGTGTAAAAATGCTTTTAAAACAGTTGTATATACTTTTTTATGTAAATCAGTCGGCTGACCTTTTACAAATACTCTTGTTGTATCTGTTGCAAGTCCTCCGTCATAATATCCGCCACAGTCTATCAAAACAAGAGAACCATCTTTTATTATTTCATCTTTTGATGATTTTGAATAATGAGCGAGTGCGGAATTTTTGTCTTTTGCTACTATTGATGTGAAAGACTGGCATTTTGCACCAAATTTTTTGAAATTGTTTTCAAGTTCAACTTTTATGTCATACTCAGAAATGTTATTATTATTGTATATAAATTCTCTTGTTGCTAAAATTGCTTTGTCTGTTCTTTTAAATGCTTCTTTGTAGTGTTCTATTTCTGCTTCTGTTTTTATATATTTTTTTATTGATATTTCAGATTTTTTAGCTTTGTCTGAAATTAATGCGTAGTCTTTTGCGGTTATATCCGCCTTTTTCACGTAAAATGTTTTTATATTAGCATTATTTTTTAAATAGTTATTAAAATCGTCTAGTGTTTCATCTTTAAATAAAATATTGCTATTTTTTGTTATTATGGCTTTGCCTTCCACTGAACATGAATTATCTTTGTTAAAGTTTCTTATATTATATAAATAAGATAAATCTTCCAAATTAGTTACTATAAGTGCTTCATCATCTTTCAAATTCTTAGAAATATCTTTTATTTTTTCAGTTGTTGATTTCCCTGCAAGATTAAATGGTATTTCTGTTATATCTTGTTTTTGATTAACGATTTTATTTTCAATAGGGTCATTGTCGATGAGTTTTAGCTTAATGTTTTTGTCTTTAAATTTTTCAACAAGTGTTTCATATCTGTATTGAGAATTCTTATTTGCACATATACCAAGTGTGCTGTTGTTTTCTAATATGTCATATAATTCGTCAATAAATTTCCCTAATTCAAGTTTTACAACCGTTATATCATCGTGATTAACTTCTAAATCTGCCTGTATATGATATCTTCCATCAACAAACAAATAAACTTTATCTTTGCTTACAAGTGCATCTCCTGTTGAGCCGGTAAAACCTGTTAGAAAATATCTGGAATTTTTTTTAAGCTCATTATATTCTACTAAAAACTCATTAGTAGAATTTACAAGCAAATAATCAAGTTGTTCTTTTTGTAAGAACAATCGTGCTTTTTCTATGTATTCATTCATAATTATTCTTCAATGTCTGTAACAATAATTAAGTGCCATCCAAATTGAGTTTGAACAGGTTGTGATAATTCTCCAACAGGTAATGAAAATGCAGCATCTTCAAAAGGTTTTACCATTACACCTTTTGGGAAAAATCCTAAATCTCCGCCATTTCTTCCTGAAGGGCATGTTGAATATTCCATAGCAACTTCAGCAAAATCTTTACCTGCTGAAATTTCGTCATATAATTTTTTTGCTTCTTCTTCTGTACTTACTAAAATGTGGCTTGCTTTTACTTGTGATGGCATAATATTCTCCTTTTCTTACTTAAAATTATACCAAAAAAACAACAAATATTGACAATTGCTATAATTCAAACATAACTTAAAATTTGCCTTCAAATGATAATGATTTGTAAATTTTTGTTACAATTTTCGGCATGGAACTAACAAAAAAAAAATTGTTGAGATATCATGCATGTACAACTATCCCCAAATCTCCTCCCAAGATTATGAAGTATATAAGCAGCAGTATAGCTGCTTTTTTTTTGTAATTGCTTTTGCGTTTGTTGCATGCTTATTCTTCAAATATCATTTTTAGGTAAATGTTAGCCGGTTGGTGTTTTGTGAATGGTTTATTTTTCCATAAACTAAGTGTCATGTCCGCAGGAAGTTCTTTTAAGTAGAATGCCATTTCTTGTTGATAAGGTGACGCATTATTACATCCTCCATCAACTTTGCAGGCTGTTCCTAAATGTATAAAATCTTTAAATACTTGTGGCTTTTGATTAAGCGTTGTTGAGTCTAAATTTTGAGGCATAAAAAATACATTTTTATAATTGTTTGCATAGACCCAGTTATAGCCGAAATCTCTTGCATTTATTCCTTCTATAAGATATTCTATGTATTTATTATTTATTTTTTTTATTACATTTTTAGTTACTTTGTAATTGATAATGATAAGATTAGTTTTTTTATCATAAGAAATTTTATTTGGAATAAATAAGAGTGACTTATCATTGCAAAAATCTTTTAATTCATCTGTTTTAATAAAACTTTTACTCATTTGTACACCGACAAGCATATTGGGATTATTTATATATCGGCTTTCTTCAGAGTTTCCTTTGCTGTTTTGATTAGCGTTAATGCTTTTGTCAGAGCATATTATATAATCTATTCCCCACCATGCTTTTTTATCTTCAA
>DFEL01000069.1 GCA_002369055.1 Cyanobacteria bacterium UBA3803 | reverse complement strand
TAACATTTTATGGAAAATGTTACATGAAGTATATTTTTGTCATAAGATAAATTCATGAAATTTTTAGTTACAGGCTGTGCAGGTTTTATAGGTTCAAATTTAGTTGAAAAATTACTGCTTAATTCTGATAATTTCGTTATCGGAATTGATAATTTTGACGCTTTTTATCCAAAAGAAATAAAGCAAAACAACCTTAAGAATTTTATTAATAACAAAAAATTTGAATTTTACGAAACTGACATCACAAATAAAAAAGAACTTAAAAACATTTTCTCAAAACACAATATTGAATGCGTTATACATCTTGCGGCAAAAGCCGGTGTAAGACCTTCTTTTGATAAACAAGAAGAATATATTGCCACAAACATTAACGGAACACAAAATATTCTTGAGTTAATGAACAAATATAATATTCAAAAACTTATATTTACCTCATCTTCGTCTGTTTATGGAAATGCTGATTACGAAAAATTGAGTGAAGATATAGAAAATCTTTCACCGATTTCACCTTACGCAAATACAAAGTTGGAATGCGAAAAAATCATACGGGAATATACTCAAAAAACAGACATAAATGCCATTTGTCTAAGATTATTTACGGTTTACGGAAAAAGACAACGTCCTGATTTAGCCATAACAAAATTTGTAAAAAATTTAATGAATAACAAAGAAATAACATTATATGGAGATGGTTCAACTTCAAGAGATTACACGTATATTGATGACACTGTAAACGGAATTATTGAAGCTACAAAATATCCTTTAAAATTTGAAATTATAAATCTTGGAGCAGGTAACTCTATTTTATTAAAGGATATGGTTACACTTATTGAAAAAGAACTTAAAAAAAATGCAAAAATTAAATATATGCCTATGCAAAAAGGAGATGTATTCAAAACTTATTCTGATATATCAAAAGCAAAAAGACTTTTAAAATGGCAACCAAAAACTAAATTTGAACAAGGCTTACATCAATTCATTGAATTTATCAGGTCTGAGCAGGAATAGTGTACCTGCCAAAAATATTAATATAGTCGGAATTAAACCGAAACAATCAAAACTTATTTTAAATAATAATAACAATATAAACGATGAAAAATCACTGAAAAATGTATTTGTTGAGGATAATGTTGCCCGATATTTATCTTCTATACTTTCGTGAATTTTTGAAATTGTTAAAATATTAAACACAACAAACATCAGTATTCCAAAACTTATTATAATTAAAGAAAATACAGTAAAATATATATTTTTTAAGTTTATTGCCGTTATCAATATCAGAAAAGAAAAGACAACAACATAATATTCTATTTTTATAAGACTATTATGCTGCAAAACCTTACAAATTTTCTTTGCAACAATTCCACCCATACCTCTTAATATTTGATTTATAAAGTTTATTGCACCGAAAAACAAGACATTTGCCGAACACAATTTCAACAAAGGTTGAAAATTCCATACGAATACGCTTGTTAAGCCGTTTAATAAAGCCGAATAATAAACATATAAATTAACTTTTTTATTGGTAATTAATGTTTTAATACTTTCCAAAACTCCTATTTGAGATTTTTTTTCTGATTTTATATTAGGAATAAAAAACAATAGTATTATAGAAATAATTTGAAAAACAAGCTCTATAAGCAATATTATTTTAAAATTATAAAACTTAAACAAAAGAACACATGCAACACAACTTATTGCAGAACCGACAGATGTCCAAAATGTCAAATTTCCATAATTTGAAATCATACTTTTGTCAAGTTTTTTTTGTTTTAAATATTCATAAATATACGAATCAACATTTCCTCGGTATAAAGCCTTAAACAATCCATACAGAACTTCTCCCGCAAGAACTATCCAAAATCCGCTGAAACAAAGCCACAAAATAACTCTTAGCATAAACAACATATATGAAAAGATCAGTATATATTTTTTTGAAAAAATATCACCTATGTACCCCATAGGTATTTTTGCCAATAAACAGACAGCATTAAAAATACTTTGAAATAATATAAAATCAGAAAAATTTAATCCATTTTGCAAATAAAACAAAAAAGATATTGGCATTATAAATCGCTGATACTGAAAAAATGATGCAAAATTCAATATCGACAAAGGAAAAACATTATTATTAAATTTCAAAACATTTGACATCAATAAAACCTTTATAGCATAATCATAAATATAACATAAAATAAAATTGGCGGGTTATGAAAAAAAATATTATAATTACGGTTTCAATATGTGTTTTAATAGGCATAATATCGGCATTTTGTATACATTTTTATTTTAAACAAAATCAAAACAAAGAGATAAAAGCAAACAATAATAAGGTTGCACATATAGTTTTTACCACCGACAAAAATTATTTAAAATATCTTAATGTAGCAATATTTTCCGCAATTAAAAATAAAAATCCAAATTCAATATATGACATAAATATTTTATGCGTTGATTTGTCAGAAAAAGAACAACAAAGCTTTAAAAAATTTGAACAAAAAAATGTATCAATAAAAACAATTCCTGTTTCAATAGAAGAACTTACATTCGGTTACTTTGAAATTTTGAATGTTAGGGTTTCAAGAGCAGATTTATTTAAATTTCTTATGCCAAAAATATTTGAAAATTATGACAAAATACTCTATCTTGACGCTGATATTTTAGTAAGAGGCGATTTGCTCGATTTGTATAACACTGATTTAAAAAATCATTATCTCGGTGCAGTATTAAAATATTCACCAAATATAACAGTACTCCACATACCTTTTAGAAAAATTTTAATGCACTATGACTATAATTGCGGTGTTATGCTTCTTAATTTAGATAAGATGAGAAAAAATAACATAACAAAAAAACTTATTGTGAAAAAAAATAAAGACAAATTAAAAGCACTTATGACACAGACCACATTCAATCAAGTAATACCGGTAAGAAAAATTATAAAATTAAGTCCTATATATAATTTTTACGCACGACTGCAAGAAGATGATTTTAATTATTTTGAACTAAAAAGAGTATACTCACCTTATTTAAATGATATAAATTCTATTGATGAACTTGCAAAAGCTGCTGTAATTGTACATTACGCAGGCCCTGAAAAACCTTGGTATGATAATAACACAGATTTACAATACGCTTTTGAATGGCGTAAATACGCAAAAATGGAAAATCCAAAGTGGGTTAGCGACGGATATAAATATCAAGAAGTGGAATAAAATGAAAATTAAACTTTTTATAGCATTCTTATTTTTAATTTTAACAATATCCGTATCATCTTTCTTTTTATACAACAATAGAGAGCAATCAACAGAAGAAAATATAAAACGTGTTGAAAATTTTACTGAAAATATTGTAAAACAAAGTCAAAAGGAAAATGTTTTAATTTGGGACAGAGAAAATATAACAACAGAATGGAACTACTATACCGGATTTATGATGTACGCACTGTTAAAAACGACTTTGTATAACGACTTTGTAGAAAAATATTACAATGACAACATACTGCCAAACGGTAACGTAAGATTTTATAAAAAAGGTGA
The DNA here is from genome assembly GCA_002369055.1 of Cyanobacteria bacterium UBA3803. Lineage (GTDB taxonomy): Bacteria > Cyanobacteriota > Vampirovibrionia > Gastranaerophilales > Gastranaerophilaceae > UBA6984. The sequence continues at coordinate 19,364 of DFEL01000069.1, read as the reverse complement.
ACTTGATTCTGTTTTACCTGCTTTAAACTTATATTATATTGATAAAAAAAAATATAAGCCAACTATTGATTACGTATATAAACAACTTTTATCTCAACCTAAAATTGCAGAACTGGGAAATAATTATGCTCATAAAACAAATAATAACGCATGGGTATTGTTTCCAGTTGCAACAGACGGAACATTTATGACATTCTTATTTTTAGCAGAACACAAAGATTTTGACTTTGTGTATGAAAAACTAAAATGGTACACCGAACATTTAAAAAAAGATAACGGACTATACAGTCACGGTATCACATATCACGGAAAACAAAACAAAATAACATGGCTTCGAGGAATTGGCTGGTATGCAATGGCACAGGTAGAAGTAATTGAGCGTTTTCCGGAAGGAAAACAAAAAGAAGATTTAAAGAAAAATTTAGTTCCGTTTTTTGACAATATGCTTAAATACCGTGATAAAAAAAGCAAAATGTGGACAAATGTCGTTAATCCAAAAAATAAAAAATTAAAAGATAACCGTCTTGAAACATCAGGTTCTGCAATGATGGCATATTCGATGCTCAAAGCTTGCAATAACGGTTATATAAGCGAAAAATATTGTACATACGGAATTGAAACCTTTAACGGAATTGTAAATAAAAATCTGAAAAACAACAAATTAAAAAATATTTATTTAAGTTCAAGTGTTAAAATGCTTGAAGATGAATATAGCGTTAATCCATACGTTGAAAACGATGCCAAAGGCATTGCACCATTGATTTTAGCAGCATTAGAAGCTAAAAAGTTTAATACTCGTCATCATAAAATTCAAACTCAAGATGCCCGATGATTACGGTATCTCCGTCTTTTATTCCTTGTAATCGAAGTTCGTCAAAAACACCCATACCTTTTAAGATATTTTGTAATCGCAAAATTTGTTGTCTGTTTCTGTCATCTGTTACACCCGTCAGACGTTTTATTTTACCGCCTGATACAATATAAGTATCCTTTGCAGCCTTAATAATTTCATAAGAACTGTCGTCATTATCGTAAGCACCTGTATCTTCTTCAACAACCACATCAGATACCGGTTTTTCAATTTCATCAACTTTTTGAGCCATAAAATATGTAAGCGGTTCGATATTTTCATGTGTTGCGGCAGAAATTAAAAATAAATCGTCTGCTTTGTTTTTAAATTCTTCAAAATATTTATTTTTAGTTTCTTCGTCTATTGCATCAATTTTGTTAAGTGCAACTATCTGGTATAAATTTGCAAGTCTTTCAGAATATTTAGCCAACTCGTTATTTATTTTTTCATAATTTTCAACAGGATTTTCTTGAGTTAAATCAACAATATGCACAAGAAAACGACATCGTTCAACATGCCTTAAAAATTCATAACCTAAACCAATACCTTCAGATGCACCTTCAATAAGTCCCGGAATATCTGCAACAACATACCCGTCACCAGTTGGTTTTCTAACAACACCCAAATTTGGAACTAAAGTAGTAAAAGGATAATCAGCAATTTTAGGTCTTGCAGAACTTATTGCACTTATAAATGTTGATTTTCCCGCATTTGGCATACCTAACAAACCGACATCAGCAATAAGTTTTAATTCTAAAGCTAACTCTCTTTCTATTGGAGGTTCACCCGGTTCACAAAATTGCGGTGCTCTTTTTTGCGGCGTACAAAATCTTGCATTACCTCTACCGCCTCGACCACCTTTTGCAACAAGCAACTCTTGACCGTCATTTATCAAATCTCCAATTATTTTGCCTGTTTTTAGGTCTTTAACAACAGTACCGGCAGGAACTTTTATCCTTAAATCTTCTCCACCTTTACCGAAACGATTTTTTATACCACCATTTTCACCGCTTTGTGCTTTGAAAACAGATTTATATTTAAAGTCTAAAAGAGTTGATAAGCCCTCATCTGCAACAAGATAAACATCGCCGCCTCGACCTCCGTCACCACCGGCAGGGCCGCCTTTATCAACAAATTTTTCACGTCGCCACGCAACTGCACCGTTTCCGCCACGACCTGAAATAACTCTTATTTTTGCCTTATCTATAAAATTCATATTTGTATTATAATACAAATATGATAAAAAAATCGCTTTTTACAGGTAAAGAAGTTCAAATCGGCGAAGGTGCCGATAACTTAATAATGGCAATTGAATCAAGTTGTGATGAAACTGCTTGTGCTATTGTAAAAAATGGTCGTGAAGTACTATCCAATGTTGTTGCTTCTCAAATAAAAACACACGCCAAATATGGCGGTGTTATACCTGAAATTGCAGCAAGAGAACATTTAGAAAGTATTAATCCCGTAATTATGGAAGCGTTTGAACAGGCAAATATAAAACCTGAACAAATCGATGCCTTTGCAGGAACGGCAGGACCCGGTCTTGTAGGATGCCTGCTTGTAGGACTTAATGCTGCCAAAACAATGGCTTTAATATACGATAAAGCCTTCATTGGCATTAATCACTTATACGGACACATAAGCGGAAATTATATTAATACTGATATTGAACCTCCATTTATTGCTCTTTTGGTAAGCGGAGGACATACTCAAATTTTAAACGTCAAATCTAATTCAGATATTGAAATTATGGGTGAAACAATTGATGATGCAGTTGGTGAAGCCTATGACAAGGTTGCAAGACTTATGGGACTTGCATATCCTGGAGGTGCAACTCTTGATAAACTTGCAAAAGAAGGAAACCCTAAAGCATTTAAATTACCTGAAGGCAAGGTCGACGGATATAATTTCAGCTTTAGCGGTTTAAAAACTGCTGTTTTACGACTTGTAAAATCTTTTGACGGAAAAGAACTACCTATAAATGATATTTGTGCATCTTTTCAAGAATGCGTAAGTTCAACTTTAATTAAAAAAGTAAAACTTGCACTAAAAGAAACAGGATATAAGCAAGCGGTAATCGCAGGCGGAGTTGCAGCAAACAGCGAAATAAGAAGAAAAATGTTTGCACTTGAAAATGATGGTATAAGAGTTAATGCACCCGAAATGAAATATTGTACCGATAATGCGGCAATGGTTGCATCCTGTGCTTATTTCTTTACAAAATCTTACGATGACATTGAAGCAGAAGTTTTTTCAAGGATTAAAAGATAAGGGGATAAAATGAAAGCCTTAAAATTTATATCTATAACTGTTTGTGTATTATTAATTATATTATATTTGGCTTTCTTATTCATAGTTCCTGCTTTTGTAAAACTCGATGATTATACTTATGAACTCAATGATGATGATAACGCTCAACAAGGATTAATTATAAAAGCAGAAAACATAAGTATTTCAACATCTTGGAATTTATCCGCAGGTGCAAAAATAGGAAAAATAAACGGTTATTATAAATCAGGTAAAAAATTTGCACAGATAGATAACCTTGATGTAACTGTATCAATTCCTTATCTGTTTATAAAACAAATAAAAATAGATAAAGTTTCTGTTGAAAAAATTATCGCAAGGCTTGGAGTAGAAAAAGACGGAACATTTACACTTGAAAAATATATCCCGCAAGATGAAACTCAAACAGGACAACCGGCTGAACTGCCTTATGGTTTTAAGCTGTCCGAAAATATGCCTAATATCTCGGCAGGTAAATATTTTATAACACTAATTGATATTTTAACTAATAAAAAATATGCAATAAAAGGTTCTGATTTTACAGTTACAGACTTTTATTTAAATAAAAAAATAAGATTAAAAGCAACCGGTGAAATTCTTTTACAAGATAGAAAACAATTCGATTATAATGTAGACTTAACTTCTCACGTAATGCCTGATTTCACGGCACAACAAACAAACGAAACAAATACTGAAAAAGTAAATATCATAGATATTTTGAATAATATTTATAAATTTAATTTAACTGCAAGTATTGATGCTAATTTAAAATTAAAAGGTTCATTAGATGATTTAAAAACCTACGGTACAGCAAGTATTCAAAATTTATCCGTTAAAGTTCAAGGAAAACAATTGCCAAACAGTCGAATTGATTTAGGTGCTGACGGAAATATGATTAAAATACTATCCGATTTATATACAGGAAGCAATGAAAAAGCAACTATTGACGGATTGTTTCAATATGGCAAAAAACAATATATTAACTTAAATGTAAAAAGTAATCACTTAGAATTAAAAAGTATATTCGCATTAATCAATGCATCGTTAAATGCTATCGGATTAAGTGATATCAACGGTTTACAGGCAAATGGTGTTATCAATGCTGATTTTAATATTAAAAGTGACTTCAAAACAATAAATTCAGACGGATTTTTAAAAATTGCTGATGCAAATATTTACTATAATATATATAAAGTTGCCTTAAAAAATATCCAAGCAAATATTGACTTTTCAGGTAATAAAATTGATATAAAAAAAGCAAGTGCAAATTTTAACGGTTCTCCGCTATCTTTAACCGGTGCTGTTGATACTAATGCTTATGCAAATTTAAGAATACTTGCTGATAAAATACCTTTAAAAGCCGCTCTGGTTTCCTTAGGACAACTAAATTTGCTCAAAGAAAATAATATAAATTCAGGCTCAATAACATTAAATGGTATTGTTAAAGGTAAGTTAGACAAAATAAAACCTCAAATTAACGTAGATATTTCAAATATCAATATATACAACAAGCCAAACAAAGCAGGTGTAATTTTATCACAAGCAAAAGTTGAAGCAGAAACAGACGGTATAAAAATAAATGGTACAGGTATAATTAAAGGATTAAAAATATCATTATCAGGACTTCCGACTTTTTCCGTGCCAAACTCTAAAATCAGTTTTAATGAAAAAGACATTAATCTTGATAATGTTTACGTAAACTTAAACAACTCTAAAATAAATATATTAGGAAAAATTAAAGAATACACAACATCGAAAATGAATATTGATATAACCGCAAACGGTATGCTTGGTGCAGTTGATATCAAAAATTCTTTGGATAAAAGCATAAGAAATACGATAAATGCAACGGGAAGACTTCCAATAGCAGTAAAAATTACGGGTAATGATAAAGTTCAAAACATCAACGGACAAATTATGGCAAACAACACAAATTATTTGTCTTTTGTTGATATAAGTTCATTACAAGGAAAAACGTCGTTAATTAATGCATCTATGCTGATTGAAAATAACACTTTAAAAATCAATGATATCAGCATTAATGCACATTCTGCAAATAAAAGTCTTGGCAGCAATTTCAATGCAAATTTGGCAGGTTCATCAAAAGTCCTTTTTGCAAAAGGTTCAATTTCAAACCTTACAGGAAAAGTGCAAAATATAAACAGTTTAAATATTTCTATTCCAAATCAAGCTATAATATCTGTTCCCGGATTTAAAAATTCAAAAGTACAAATAAAGGGTGATATTAATATAAACGGAACAACAACGGCACCGGTAATTACAGGTATGATTAATATTCCTAACGCATCAATTCCAACGCTTCAAACAACTGCTAAAAATATTACTGTTAATGCTACCAAAAATCTTATTGATATATACTGCGGACAAGCAAATGTTGCCGATTCTTCAATGAATATTATTGCAACAATGAATAGTAATATAAATAAAGGTATCTATATTAAATCTATGGAATTTAATGCAACAAACATCAATGCAGATACACTTACTCAAATGCTAAATAACTTACCGCAAAATGCAATGGCACCAGGTACAAATGCAGGAATTACGATTGCAAACGGAAAGGCAAAAGTTGACAGAATTTCGTCAGGCACAATTGTTGCAACAAATATAACTTCTGATTTTAATTTACACAATAATATTTTCAAATTAAACAACATAGAAGGTATTGCTTACGGTGGCAAAATTGCAGGAAATGTAATCTACAATTTATTATATGCAAGTTCTGCAATAAACATGCAAGGTCGAAATCTTGCAGCACTATCAGCAACTTATGCTTGCACAGGTGTTAATAACCTTATGGAAGGTTCACTTGACTTTGATGCAATAGATTTGACAACAAGAGGACTGACAGAAGAACAAATAATACAAAGTCTTAAAGGTAATGTAAATTTCCAAGTTTCAAACGGTCAAATGGGTACCTTAGGTAAATTGGAGAACTTACTGTATGCTCAAAACATTTTAGCAAATAACGTATTTAAAACCACAATGGGTGCTGTCGCAGGTGCTGTAAAAGTTAAGAAAACAGGAGATTTTAAATACATAAAAGGTCAAATTACATTACGAAACGGTTGGGCTTTGCTGGACAAAATTCAAACTTCAGGGCCTGCAATGAGTATGTATATTAAGGGTAAATATAATATTTTAACAAATTATGCACAAATTACGGCACTTGGCAGATTATCAAATGAAGTTGTTGATGTACTCGGTCCTATTGGTAATTTTTCAGTTAATAGCTTAATTGCATCAATACCAAAAATTGGTCCTGTTACATCATCATTAATAAATCAAATGACTACAAATCCTGCCGGTGAAAATTTAAGTTTATTACCTGCTTTAAGTCCTGCACAAGAAAACACAAAAGAATACAAAGTTATCATTGACGGAAAAGTAGATTCAACATCATCAGTAAAATCTTTCAAATGGCTTGCAACACCAAAAACAGACACTACAAATACAACAACACCTGCAAATTCAAAAGGAAGCGTTATTCAACAAAATGCTCAACAAGCAGTTCAAACAGTTAAAACAACAACACAAAATGTTATAAATAAAGTTATTAATATTCAACAACCTGCGTCAATGCCAACAACTGCACCAACAACAAGACAAAATAATAACGGTGTCGCTGATTTTATTAATAATTTACCAAATTTAAGCAAATAAAAAAATCGGCTTAATAAGCCGATTTTTTATGTTTTAGTTGATATTTATTTATTACCTGTACCTGAATTATATGTTCCTTCACCTTTATATTTTTTATTTTTTGGTAAAAAAGTATCTTGTACAACAGTTGCATTATCAGATTCACCTAATTTAAAAGTATTATTATCATGAGTCCAATCAGTACCGCCAAATAAAGAACCTGTATGATCTTTTGAATCTCTTACTGTATCTGCTTTTCCATCGTTTTGAGACACATCAACTTTTGAATTTGAACAACCATACAAGTTATATGTATCTTCGTTTTCTGTACCTGTTATAGTTGCACCTGACATTCTATGAAAGTTCGTTATCTTTTTGCTTGGATCTTCATATTCTTTTACAGTCCAGTGTGGTTCAAATTTACCACTTCTCATATTATATCCAAATTCGTATGCAGGCTCACTATAGGTACTATTATTTTGAGAAACAGATGATTTATTATCAGCCGATTGAGTAGGAAACTCCACATGTGTACCGTCTTGCAAAAATACACTGTTTATTTTCTTTCCGTCTTTTAAAATAACTTCTGAGGATTTTACATCTGCTTTGTTAAATGTTACTCCACCTATTTTAACTGTTTGAACATTGTTATTTGGCATATATTACTCCTTCATTAAATATAGATATATTGTATTAAAAACACGTTATATTATTTTTTGTCATAATACCTTAATATTGTTACATTTATAAATATATTTTGCAATTAGAACTATTTATAAAACAACAAAAAACTTTTTATCTTTAGTTTTCAGTAACAACTTTTACCAAACCTTTTGGTTTATCAACATTACGACCTAATGATTTTGCAATTTCCAATGCAAGCATTTGTACTACTACTGCATTTGAGAACATTCTCAATATTGCATCATCATTATCAATTGTTATGTTGAAGTTTGGTGTAATTCTTTCGTGTGAACGACCTATTATATAAATTGGCGGATTATAATCTTTTTTAATTTTTTCTAAATTTTTTGCCGCTGAATAAGAAACACCGGAAGCCGAAATATAGACTAATGGCATCTTATTATTTAATACCGCAACATGCCCGTGCATAAATTCGCCTAAAATTATTGCAGTAACATACAAATAAGATGTTTCCTGTATTTTTAATGCTGCTTCTTTTGCCATTGCATAAGAAATGCCGTCAGCAGTAATTATAAAATGTTTTTCTTTTTTAAGCATATTTGCAAGCTGTTTTATCTTCTTGTTCATATCAAAAGTTTCTTTGATAACTCTTGGTAATGTTGTAAGGTTTTGTATATGTTCTAAAACATCTACATCACGCATCTGTGCATATTTAAAAGCAATTAGCGTAACGCATAACATTTGAGCAGTAAAAGATTTTGTTGCAGCAATACTTTTTTCAATGCCCGCAAAGCAGCTTACCGTATAATCTGTATACTGACAAATTGAAGATTTACTGTTATTTGTAATACATGCAATTTTCATATTCATTTGTTTTGCACGTTTTGCTGCTCTTAATGTATCACTCGTTTCACCTGATTGTGTTATGAATATGTATAAAATATCTTCTTCATCAGGAGCTTTTGGTTTTAATAAATATTCGCTTGAATAAATTGCTCTTGCTGATACATTCGCAATTTTACCGAACAAATCAGCACCAAATCTTGCACAGTGATAAGAAGACCCACTTGCAACCAAAACAACCTTTTTTATATCATTTGGCATATCAAAAGTTATTATTCCTTTATCAGAAACATATTCCTTCAATATTTTTTCCAAAATTTGAGGTTGTTCATGGATTTCTGTATCCATGCAAGTTTTTTTAGATGAAAATAAGCCCATATTCTAAACCTCTTTATTAACCAAGTAATTCTTTCAATATTTCGTTAACTGCTTGAGGGTTTGCTCTGCCCTTTGTTTCTTTCATTACCTGACCTACAAAGAAGCCGAATAATTTATCTTTACCGCCTCTGTATGCTTCAACCTGTGAAGGATTTGCATCAATAATTTTTTGTGCAATTTCTTTTATCGCACCTGTATCTGATATCTGACTTAAGCCTTTCTTTTCAACAATTGCAGATGCTTTTTCTCCGTCTTTTAACATATCAACAATAATTTGTTTACCTATATTATTTGAAATTGTTGCTTTTTCAATTAGAGTAATTAATTCAACCAAGTTTTCAGGAGTTAATTTTGATTCATTGATAGACAATTTTTCTTCTTTTAAATATGCTGAAATTTCACCCATTAAAAAGTTTACGGCAATTTTAGGATTAGCCCCTAATTTCAGCACTTCATCAAAGAACATCGCCAAATCCATTTGTTCAACAACAACACTTGCATCATACTCACTTAAACCAAGTTCCATATATCGTTGACGTTTTTGTTCAGGTAATTCAGGCATAGTCGCTTTAATTCTTTCTACCCATTCTCTTGAAATTTCAAGAGGCATCAAGTCAGGTTCAGGAAAATATCTGTAATCATGAGCGTCTTCTTTTCCACGCATTGAACGAGTTACACCCGCATTATCATCCCATAGTCTTGTTTCTTGCACAACTTCTTCACCGTCTTCAACAAGTTCTATTTGTCTGTCTATTTCGTATTCCAATGCTCTTTCTAAAGCCTTAAAACTGTTTACATTTTTGATTTCTGCACGTGTACCGAATTTTGTTGAACCTTTTGGCATAATAGAAATGTTTGCATCACATCTCATGGAACCTTCTTCTAAGTTACCGTCGCAAACACCAACATAACGGACAATATTTCTTAATTCTTCCATATATTGTCTTGCTTCTTGAGGTGAACGCATATCAGGTTCTGATACAATTTCCAATAACGGAGTTCCTGCTCTGTTCAAATCAACAAGCGAATAACTTGAACCTGCAAGACCGTCTGCTCCTGCGTGAACCAGTTTTCCTGCGTCTTCTTCAAGGTGAGCTCTGGTAATACCAATTTTTTTGCCATTTACCATTAAATAGCCTTTACCGCAAATCGGTTCATCATATTGAGAAATTTGATAACCTTTTGGTAAATCAGGATAAAAATATTGTTTTCTATCAAACTTACATTTTTCAGCTATTTCACAATTTAATGCTAAACCGGTTAAAATACCCATATCTACAACTGCTTTATTTAAAACAGGTAAAACACCAGGCATACCCAACGTAATCGGACTTATTTGCGTATTTTGTTCATTACCGAATTCGCATCCGTCAGGTGCAAATATTTTTGAATTTGTTTTTAATTGAGCGTGAACTTCTAAACCTATCACAACTTCATATTTTTCTCTTAAATCTTCCATTATTTTCTCCTAAGTTTTATTTTATTTTATCACAAAAAAACTATTATTGTTTTTCGTAAACATATATTGAATATTCACCTCTTTCATCATGATAAATATTTTTTTGCACTAAATATTTTTCTGCTGTTTGAACACTATCACGCAAAACTTTTGACATTATAAGGGTAAATAAATTTGTATTATTATATATTTCCATATCATTCAATATTTGCCAATTTAAATTTAATGGCATTGTAAAAGTATCTCTAAATGAAATTATTATAAACTTTTGTCCTTTTTTCATTTTTAAAATATATTTATTGTACAGATTTTTTTCATATCTTTCATAAGGTTTATCACTTACCACCGAAGAATATAACATTTTTTTGACATTGCTTCTATTAACGTCTTTGCCGATACCAAAATAAAAATCTTTTGACTCTTTATCTTTCAATAATAATGCATCATCCAAATTAAAAGATATCACGTTTCCATGTTGAATATATCGTTTAACCCTTTTTTCGGAATATGGAATTAAAATTAAATCATCATCAAATGGCATAATATATGCACTCATGATATTTGGTAAGTTACCCAAAGCTATTCTGTTAATGCTAAAGATATTACGTTTTACAACAAAATAAAATGAACTATTTAACACTAAAAAGCAAATGAATAAAATTATAGATAAAGTTTTTGGTCTTATTAATGACAGCCCGTAACAAGCAGAACAAACAAATACAGGAAATATTATTGAAGCATACCTTGTCAGAAAAGAATTAATTTCCAATGCACCAATTACCAATGCAATTGCAAAAAATAACAAAGATGGCAATAAAAATAAATACAGTTTTTCATTTTTTGAAAAAATACATCTTATAACTCCTGCAATACCAATTATCAATGGGAAAAACACGAATATTATATAATCCGGATAATGAAATTTATCAATAAAACCTAAATAAACATTTATTTGTCCTGTCAAAAGTTGGTAGTTATCATTGGTAAAGAAATTTTCAAAAACATCTAAAATTACCAACCAATTGAATGTATAAATATCTTTTGAAAAAGAACAAATTGTTTGAGTTTTCATTAAAATAAAATTATATAAAGTAAATAATACTGTTGGCAGAGCAATTGTGGCAACTATACACAACACTTTATAATATTTTTTTTGATTTTCCTTTTTTTTAATTAACAAATAAATTCCGCAAACTAAACCGTAGCAAAATGTTAGTAACGGGGTAATTGAAAAAGTATATAACAAAAGTCCATGACTTATTATAAATCCTGTTATATATTTTTTTTCAAAGGTTTCAAGCATTTTTACAAAGAAAAATGCCGATAACAAAGCCAATACAAACACTAAGCCATAAAACCTTACTTCTATTGAATAATATATACAAAAAGCATTAATTGTCAGTGCTAATATTGAAAAATATGCTGCCGACTTATTAAAAATATTCTTTACAACATAAAAAGATAACGGTACTAATGGTATTGTTAAAGCCATTGTACACAAATGCATTGAAATATCAGAGTTACCAAATATTTTCATCCAAAAATGTAAAATTATGAAATATAATGGCATGTGTAAATCTTGTTTCAACAGTTCAAAAACAGTTTCAAATATAGTTTTTTGACTTGCAAAATACCACGAATACAATTCATCCAGCCACAAATCACCATAGTTTTTTAACAATAAAAGCCGTAAAACCAGTGCTACAAATGTTACTACAGATATTATTGCTATTTCTAAAAAATTCTTTTTTATATAATTTGTAATCGTTTTATTCATTTTTTATTTTTCGTACACATAAAGAACATACGGAGAATAAATTTTTACACCCCTATATGTTAAATTTTTATCACAAATAAGCCTGAAATCCAATAGTGATTTCGTTGTCATTAAATTATTATAAGTCATATTATTATAATCTTTATCATTATCAATAATATCTACAAATGACTTATGATTAAAAGAATTAAAATATTCATGCGAAGTAATCAATATTTTTTGTCCTTTTTGCATATTACCGATAACATAATTTGCAAGTAAGACTGTATTTGCAGGAACAAAATCAGATTTAAAATATTCTCGTAAAATTCTTTTTTTACCGTCTTCATTTGTATTATTTAATCTATCAGTATTTTCAAATATAACTTCCGATTTGTAAGCAAAATCTTTTAGAATACTTAGTATATAGACTTTTTTATCTAAATACTTATGCAAAATATCTTTTCTATTCCAAACAACCACAATATCACCATTTTGAATATTATTTTGCTCTAACATTCTTACTAACGGCAAAAATCCTGAACGAGACATTCTAAATGACGCATTTGGAGAATAAATCAAATAACTGATATTTATTAGTAAAAAAATAAAAAATAAAACTAAATATTTTTTATTATTTTCAATACCAAGCATAATTACAATAAGTAAATTTGGTAATATTACAATCAAATACCTTGATAAAATCTTAAAATCCGTAAAAACAAAAGCAAAAATTTCTACCAAAAAGAAAACAAACGAAAGTGCCGTTAAAAATAAAGCAAACTTTGAACGCTTAACGGAATTAATTATAAAGTATGCACTAATTAAAAGCGGTAAAAAGACAAAAATAAAATCTGAAAATTTAAAACCCGACAAAAACTCCTGCATATAATGAGGCGGATTATTATCAAGTCCAATAAGTTTTGGAGTAAAAAAGTTTTGTACCACAACAAATAAACTTGACCAATCAGCATAAAATCCGGTTATAAATTGAGTAAATTTAGAACTAAAATGCAATAAATACCAAATGACAGGGAAATTAATCAACAAAAGTATAATAGTTGAAATTAAAAACTTTTTATCAAAATCTTTTCCCTTGTATATAATATAAGCAACAATTTCTATTAAAATATATATAACGGATATAGTATAGGTCAAAATCATTGCAGAAGAAGATATTACCCAAATAACATACCAAATATTTTTACGCAGATTTATCAGAGCCAAAATATTTAAAGTACCAAAAAGTGCTAATAACTCATACATGCGGACTTCTTGAGAATAATAAATCAACATTGAATTTATGGCAAATAAACTCATTGTTATTAATCCAAATTCTGTTGATTTAAGTTTTTTACCTATAAAAAAACTTACAACAACCGTACTTAATCCACAGAATGCGGAAAAACTTCTCAATGCAAAATCGGAAAAATTAAATATTTTTCCCCAATAATGCAAAAGTATCTGATATAAAGGCAAATGTACATCTTCTGTTAAAGCAACGCTTATTACAGATTTAAAATCTGTTTGAACTGCCTGATTATACATTACAAGTTCATCATACCAAAGACCTTCAACCTTATTAATACAGGCAAATCTTAATATAAACGCAACTAAAAATATCGATATAAAAATTATCTTATTTTTTAATAAAAATATTCCGTTCATCACTTAAGTTTAACACAAAGAAAAAGGGATATTTTGAAATACCCCTTGATATCTTCGTGTGTTATTTAATGTTTGTCGTATTATAAGTTTTGTTTGAAAACTTTATCTGAAGCTTTTTCGATTTCCGGTGTATCAATTTCGAATACGTGAATTCTTGATGGACCTAAATCTACTTTAATTTCGCCTTCGCCTGCTTGGTATCTTGATTGTTTACCGTATGCAGGTAACAAGTTTTTCAATTCTTGGTCTGCTTTCATTGTAGGAACTTTAACTGTTGCAGTTACGTTTCTGTTAATGTTTTTGTTACCGATAACCAATAAAGTTTTACCGTCTTTGTGTCTTGCATAAGCAATTACTTGGTCATCTTTATCATTTTTCTTATCTAATTCAATGAAAGAACCTTTTGTTATAACATCTTGGTACTTATCTCTCATTTTGAAAGATTCTGTCATAAATTTACCGATTTCAGGATTTTTTCCGCCCGGTTTTCTTGACAAATTGAAGATGTCTAATTTTCCTCTGTGAACTGTCATTTCGTGGCAGTCAGTTTCAGATTCTTCAGATTTAGAATGATCATAACCATATACGTAATAATCACCTGATTGATAACCGTCAACATAGTATGGGTTTAACATAGGCAATGTTGCTTGTAAACCTGCTGTTAAATTACAATATTCCGTACCGCCGTGAAACATAGGTGAAATATCATCGTGAGTTGTAAATGAACCAATGATTGATTTACCTTTTTCCAATCTGTTAGACATTTCGATATTTTCTTTTACGAAATCGTTTAAGTCTTTAGCACCTTTCCATTCATGGAAAATGTGATATTGACCATAGTATGCATCAAAACCTGCTCTTAATGAATCTTCCGGTCTGTCTTGAGGCATATTTGCTTGTGGAGAAGCATCTTCATAAGTATAAGTTTCGCCTAACCAGCCAAATTCAGGGTCTTTTGAGTGAGAATAAGGAATAATGATATCCCAGAATTCAGTAGGTTTCGCACGTGCAACGTCGGCTCTGATACCGTCTATACCTAATTCTACACACATATCAACATATTTTTTATGTAAATCAACTAATTCAGGATTTAATTCTCTTTTTGTTTCATCTGAATATGGTTGAAACATTCTGATATCATTCCATCCTTGAGGAGTTTTTGCTTGACCGTCACGTTCCTTTGCCATTAATTCAGGTTTTTCTAAATATAAATCGTAAGATGAGCAGCTTGGCAAGTCTAACATAACTTTGATGTTACGTTTGTGGCATTCATCTGTAAATGCTTTAACTTGTTCTTTTGCACTTCTTTTATCGTTTTTATCAATTAAGTTAGGGTCAATTGCCAAAAAGTCTAATGGTGAATATAAAGAACCTGCAAGACCCATAGCGTGTTTTTTACCTGTTGGATGAATAGGTAAAATGTGGAATGTATTAAAACCTTCTGCTTTAACTTCATCTAATCTTTCAATTGCATTTAAGAAAGTACCGTGTTGTTCGTTTCCTGTAATTTTTTCATCACCGTTTTCATCTTTTGCATTAAAAGTTCTTGGAACAATTGCTAATATTTTAGATTCGCCGTTTTGCAACATTGAACGTAAATTATTTTTATATGCAGGTGCTTCAACCTTTTTATCTTCTACTTTTGCTACTTCAACAGGTGCTTGAACTGTTTTTACCATTGTTTTATTCATTGCTGCTTGAGCATTCAAGAAATTATTTAATGGATTTGTAGCATAAGTTTCTTGAGCATTACCTTTAAAGCTTGGAACGGCTTTTTTTGCTTGTACTTTATTCAATTGAATATTTAAGATATTTGCTTGTATTGATTGAACTCTTGACATTGTCCCTATTTCCGTTTTCTAATTTATTTCCTACTTAACTGCTTTACCTTTACCGAACAAGAATTGTGCTGCTACTGTTAATCCTGTTAATACTGCACCTACTGTTCCGAATGTGTTACCCCATTTTTTAGAGTTATAAGTTTGTTGAACTGTTTTTGTCATCATTTCGTCAGGTGCTACACCTAATAATAAGAATTTGTATTCTGAAGATACACCTTGATCACCTGTTGTTTTATGGTTTGGTTTTGTAAAGTAATCAGCACCACCGATTTTTGTAAATACTTCATTGTTATAAGTATTAATTTGATCTTTCAATCCTGCTTTTTCTAATGCTTCAACAGTTTTGTCATCCATTTTTGAGTTGTACATAAAGTTCATTGCTTTTTGATAAAAATCATAATCGCCCGGAACATCTACACCTTTACCTTCTTGGAAGTATTTGTTTACAACTTTACCGTCTTTTACTTCTACCGGACTTCTGTCAACATTTGTTGAATTATCTTGGCTTCTGTTGAAGTAGAATTTGATAGAGTGGTCTGATGAGTGTCCTTGTAATGTTGTTTGTTTTACAAGTTCCATCATTGCTTCTTTTACTTCTCTTGAAGAACCGTCATTTGGAATTTCACCTTTTGATATTCTTCTGTATACGTCCATTGTATTGATTAATCTTGAGAATGAATTTCTAACACCTGAAATTCTTTCTTCAAAATATGTTTGTTTAACTCTTTTTAATGAACCTTTGCCGTTTACTGCTAATGCTGTTAATTTGTTAGCAGTTGCTTGCATACCTTGATTGTGTAATTTACCTGCTGCATCATCGTAAGTTTTGCCTACTAACTCAACATATTTTTTAGTATCTTCAGGTTTAATTTTCTTATCTAACTCAGCAACACTCTTTGCGATTTCGCCGATTGCCTTTTCATATTTAGCATCATCTGAAGTAATTTCTTCAATTTTGCCTCTTACCATACCTTGAACAAGTTCACGGTTATTTCTTACTTTTTCCATTTCTTTGAAATCAATACCTAAAGTTTTGATTAAACCTGTTGAAACTGTGTTCCAGTAGTTTGCAATAACTGTTTCAGGTTTATCAGCAACTTTAATTTGAGCGTATTCTGTTAAAACTGAATCTTTTGCTTGCAATTCGCTCATTGATTTACCAACTTCGCTTATTTTTTTCATTGCTGCTTCGTCTAAAACTGATGCTGAATTTGCTTTGATTGCATTTCCTGCTGCTTGAGCAACACCTTTTTTAACGAATTTTAATTTATCTGTAGATAAGCCTTCTGCTTTTGCTTTTTCAAATACCATTCTTGCAACAGAAACTCTAACTTCGTTAGCTTCGTCTTCTGAAACTTCCTTACCCATTACTTTTGTTTCGTTGAAGTGTTTTGCTAATTCTTCTTTTGAAGGTGCAAGTTTTGCAACTTGTTCTTCTGATAATCTTTGAGCAAGAACTTCTTTTGTATTATTAGCAATTGTTTCTGCTAAGTTTTCGTTAATTACAGATTTACCGTTAACTAACATATTTTTAACATCTTCAGCAACACCTTCTGCTGTTACAGGGTCTAAACCTTTTGCCAATCTGCCTGAAATTTTTTCTAACAATTTTGAATCAACAGTTTTACCTTTGTTTTCTTCAAAGATTTTATCTAAATCTTTTTGCATTTCTTTTGCAGTTGACTCTGAACGTTTATTTGCTTCTGCATCAAAGTTTGCAAGCATTTTATCTGCTTTATTATTATTTACTTTTTCTAATGCCGGATCAATAACTTTTTCTGCTTTGTTACAAGCTAATGCTGAAAATACTGCTGAAGCTATACCTGCTGTAATCATCCACAAAGTGTTATTTTTTGTAGCGATTTTTTTCATATTAGCTTTTGTTAAATCGTTTCTATCTTGAGCATTTTTATCAACACCCATTTTATCGCCGATTTTTTGTAATTGTTCATCTGAATATAAATCCCAAGGAGTATATTGAGGGTCTTGGAAGAAAGGTTTTTTACGTCCAAAACTGTCAACATATTCTTGGTTAGGATCAAAACCGTGAATTGCTTTTGCAGGAAGACCGATTGCTAATTTAGGCCATAATTTCATAGCAGCCATAAATGTACCTAAGCCAACGAATTCCATCAATTTTGTTTTTGGAGTTGCTTTTTGTGTAGCAATATATGCAGCAAGACCAACACCGCCTACTGTCATACCAATATCGTTTAATTTACCTAATTGGTGGTCATTTGCTTTACCTGTGAAACCATCTTTTAAAGCCTTTAAGTTATATTTAGCATCGGAGATAACTGTTTTAGGACCCGGAATAATTGGAGTTGATACCAAATGTCCTTTAGCTTCTTGAGGCTTAATATATTGTTGAGTTGTAATACCGTTGGTAGCGGTAATAGCCATTTTAGTCCACCACAACCTTTCTGTTTTCGTCAAACACGTTTTTATCTTCTAAGTTTGCTGATTTTCTAGCATTGATTACTGTATTTGCAACGCCGATAACTGTTGCTGCAACTGCTGCTCCGATTAATGCTTTACCTGCATATTTTTGAACTTTTGTAGGGTTAGCACCACCAGTCCATAAATCTTTTGCAGCTTTTACAAAATTGTTACCGAATGAGCGAGCCATATTTTTAACTTTTGCAAAGCCTTGACCTTTTGTTGCTGCAGTAAAGAAGTTATCCCAAGGTTTTTGAATTGCTAAACCAACACCTGTTGCTGCCCATAAGTAAGATGAAATACTTTTTGCCGTATTTGAACGAGCAATGATTTCTTTTAATCTTGGTTTAACTTCTTTATCGGAACTTGCTAAATTTTCGCCTAAGCCCAATTTTTTAGCAACTTTGTCATAATATGCATTTCTGTCTTCGTTAGTTTTGCCATATAACAAATCATAACGAGGGAATTCTACACTTTCAAATACTTTGTGATATTCAACTGATTTAGTATTTTTATCACCTTCAAATCTAGGGAAGCCTTCTACAACTTTAGCATAAGGCATTTCTGTATCAACACCTGTCAATGCTTTTACCGGTTTATTTACAAGAGCTTTTGACGCTTCTTTTGCAACACCGTAGAATGCTACACCCAATGCCATTTTTTTACCGATTGAACCTGCTTTTGATTGAGCAAAAGGAGTAAAGTATTTATTAGCAAAATTGAAAACACCCATCAATGCTGCACTACCCAAAAGGTAAGGTACAGTACCCATAGTTAAAAACTCATAAAAATTAGCATTTCTATCACCTTTTAAACCTTTTGCGGGGTAAGTGGTAAATGCTTTAACAAGTTTGTCACTTTGAATTTCTAACTTGGTTTTTAGGTTGTTTTCAAGTAAAGTATCTTTTGAATACTTTAATGGTTTTTGTTCTTGAACTTTACCTGTGAACCCTTGTTCAATCTTTGGTTGAACTGAATTAATGTTCATGAAATCTCCATATACTTTATACTATATAAAAAGTACCTAAACGACATGATTTGCTAATAATTTTGGCATGTTTTAACAAATATTTACAATTAATTTACAGAATTAAAAACAAACATTTAACACATCAATATTTTAGCACAAACACCAACTTTTGAAAATGTGTAAAAAGGCTTATATTACTATTTTGTAACGTTTTCATTTACATATTTTTCATACAAATCAGAAAAATATTTATCAAATTCATCAATTGCAGGTAAATATTTAGCCTTTAATCTATACAACAACTCATCTTTTATATAAAAAAACTGATAATCAGTCATAATGTTAAAATCGTATATCATATCAGACCAAACTTTATAATCAGATATTATTCCGTCTTCATGGGCCTTTTTAAGTATTTCACGAGGCATAAACATTTTCACACCTTGTTCTTTGTAAAAATCTTTTATAGTTTTCCATGCACCTTCAAAAACACCTTTAAAACTTTCGAATATTTTTATCTGAAAATTTGTATCGTTACAGTATCTACTAAATTCAGCATTAAAAAG
>DFEL01000034.1 GCA_002369055.1 Cyanobacteria bacterium UBA3803 | reverse complement strand
ACTGGATATTATCCAGTAAAATTATTTTTTATACATACGAAAGGTGTGCTATTATGTTTAAATTTTTAAAATCATTTACTCTTGCGGAAACATTAATTGTAATGGGTGTAATAGGTGTTGTTGCCGCATTGACATTGCCAAATTTAAATCAGTCAACAAACAATAAAGAAAAGGTTGCTAAATTGCAAAAAATTTATTCAAATTTGAATGATGCTTACGGTCGTGCAGCTGCTGTGTATGGTCCTATTGATGAATGGGGATTAACTCCTACTCAAGCAGGTTCTAAAAAAGCCGCAGATAGAATTACTGAATTTATGAAAATTTCAAAAAATTGTGGTTATCAAAGTAGCTGTTTTGTTCAAAGTAGAGTAAATAATTTAGATGGTACTTTATCAAATTGGATACCAAATCCGGGGTATGATTTTATACTTGCAGATGGAACTGCTATTTCAATTGAAAGTCCCGATAATAATGATATTAGTGTTGAGGTTGATCTTGATGGACCAAATAAAGGAAGGCACCAATTAGGTACTGACCATTTTACTTTTATTTTGAATTCAGATAAAAAAGAGGATGGTTTTATTCCTTATTCACAGGATAACGTAGGTGCTTGTATTGGTAGTAACGGTGAGAAATGTACTGCTTGGGTTATATTAAATGGTAATATGGATTATATAAAGTGTCCCGGCAAATTAAGTGCAACGGTTACAACTTGTAAATAGTGTAAATAGTTGACTTGCAATAATATAATTATGAGTACACAACTTAATATTAACAGGATTAGTACCAGCCAATTAGGTAGACCTTTTTGATTATATATTTCTATATCAGAATTTATTGTAATATATTGCTGAAGTTGCTTAAGTGTTTTGTATAAGTGAGCTTTGTAATTAAATGTACATTTTTTTTGATTGCCATTTTTTAGGTATATTTTTATTTCAGATATATAGTTATACGCAGCACCTTTTGACAATAATTTTTCATATAATTTAGGTTGTTCTAACTCGTTTATTTCTATATGGTCAATGTCTTTAAAAAAAATTTTTTCTTTATTTAAAATAATAAGTTTATTTTTTCATCAATACTCATATTGTCAAATTTAAACGTATATTTCATCATAACTTTAAACTGCCAAATTATGAATGCTATCACAAATGATACTGCTAATGTTGCTATTATTAATTTCATTTAATAAATCCTATCTTAATGCAATATTAGATAAATCAATATTGCCAAGTGCTTCGTATAATTCTGAGTTTAGTGCAAAAATTCTTTCGGTTGAGTCACTGTTTTCCCAGCCGTCAAAAAGTATTGACCATGAATATTCTTTTAAATCTGAAATATTTAATTTTTGCTCAATTCTTTTTGCAAGCTTATTAATTTCCATTTTATAATACATTGCTCCAAATCCAAACATATCCGCTAATTCTGCACTACTTGTCGGTGCTGCTATATGTCGCATTCTTTTCATTATAATAAGAGAATCTTTATTAAAAATAGTTTCATCGTTTAATAAATTTTCCCAGTCTTTAACTGTTAATTTGTTTTTATATGGAGTTTTAATTTCTTGCCATTCATTTTCTTCTTCATCGTGGCATCCACATTCACAATTTTCGTGGTGGTGATGTTCACAATGTTCTTCTAAATGTGCTATTTTATTTTGCAATTTTTCTATGTATTCAATAACTTTATTTCCATCTTTTGTATTAATTAAAATATTTTTTATTTCTTTTTCTAATGATTTCATTTTATACTCCAATTTTATTAGCAATATTTTTAATTTATCATATTATGACAAGGTTGTAAATCTATTTTTCATATTCTTAAACGATTGATATTACTGGCTTATTGTAATATATTTTACATTATAATAAGTGTAAAATTTTGTAAAATTTTATCTTGTAAAAAATATTAAGAATATTAACTATGATAGGCTAAAACATGTCTAAATAAGGCAATTTTTACTAATTACATGTTTTTAAAAACATGTATAAGTGTAAGTGTAAGTGTTATTATACATAATAAAAACAGGTATTTATTAGGAACATCTAAAAAATGGCAGATTTGCAAATTCCACAAGGTATTAATGCTAAAAAACTTATTGAAGATGCAACAATTGGTTTCGGCTTGATTCACGTTTTGAGTGATAGCGAAGAAGCTTCAATATATCAAGCAGAACGAGATATTAAATCTGCACAAGGTGATGTAAAAAAAGCCGGCAGTGAAGTAGATGCTGCTGAAGATAAACAAAAAAGTGCTGAAACAGATAGTAATGCAGCACAAGCAAAACAAAAAGACGGAGAAAGTGAATCTAAATCAGGGCCAACAAAAGACAGTGTAGAATCAAGAGGAGGTAATGCAGCTTCTATTGGTAATGCTTCAAAATCAAGAAATCAATCAATGGTAGAAGCAGGTCAACGCATGGGGCAATCAAGTTCCATTTTTGGAAATATGATAGATACCTCAACAAGTAGAATTGACGGTTTTTCAATAGAAATATCAAATATTCAACAACAAAATCAATCCTTAATGGAGCAAAATAGAGCTTTAATGGAGCAAATCCAACAAGAAAGCACTTATGACGGAACAGGCTCAGGTGCAACCAGTGCATATTCATTGGCAATGGGTGCTGCGGTTGAAGAAAGACAAGCTCAAGAGGCTCAGCAAGGACATGCTTCAAGTAGTAATCTTCAAGCAAGAATTGAATCTAATAATGCTCAAATTGAAGCAAACGGAAGTAAAGCTGATGAATTGTCGCAACAAGCACAAGCAGAACAACAAACAGTAGAAGCTCAAACAAGTGAAGCACAATCAAAAGTTCAAGAACAAGAAGCAGCAAATGCTCAAGCACAAAGCAGTAATGAATCAGAACAAAGTACATTACAAACAATAGGAGAATATGCTCAAACTGCATCTAACATAGGTGGTACTCTTGATAGTGTTGGTGATGTAGTAAGAGTTGCCGGTGTTGGTGTAACAGCAGCAGGTGGTGCATTAACAGCAACAGGTGGTGCCGTAGGTGTTACGGGGGCAACAGTTACAGGTATTGGTGCTGCAATTACGGCAGTAGGTGCTCCGTTATGTGCATTATTCGGAATTGGTGTTCCAATTGTTGGTGCAGGCGGAACAACATCAGGTTCAGGTGTTGCAACAACAGCGACAGGTACATCAGTAGCTGGTACAGGTGGTACACTTGTAAGTACAGGTACAACTATTGAAAAAGTTGGTAGTGGTATAAGCATGGTCGGAAACGGACTTAAAGTTGCCGGTGATGCAACAACCGCAGGTGTAAAAATAGCTGAAGGTGATGTTATGGGTGCAATGCATGCAACTGCAAATGCAGTTTCAAGTGCAGCAGCATTTTCAAGCACAATTGCTTCATCTGATAAAATGAAAGATGTATTTAATAAAGTTTATTCAGGGGCATCAGCAGTAAGAGAAGGTATTGCAACATATCAAAGTGCAGAAAACGGTGATGTTGCAGGTGCTATTGCTCACGGTGTTTCAGCAGTAGGCTTTGGTGTTGGTACCAGCAACTTTAAATATAAACAATCTGTTTCTGATTTTTCACAAGGTATATCAGCAGCAACAGGTGCTGTTCAAAGTGCTGTGGATGGTGATTATGAAAATGCCGCATTACAAGGTACTCAAGCATTATTTAACTTTGCAAGCGGTGTTGGAAACTATAAAGTTACAAAATATGGTTTAGATGAGATTGCAAATAAAAATAGAGAAGAACTTGAAAAAGCTCAAAATTCTGATGAAGCCGGTGCAACCACAAAAACAGGTGTTAATGGTGCCGATGATGCAGATGCAGATACATCAGTAAAACCAAAAACTATTGTTGCAGATGACGATAATGATGGTACTTCTGTAAAAACAAGAGCCGTTGTTACAGATGATGACGATGATGATGTTTGGGAAGCATTGATTGATTCCGGTGATTCAGGTGCAACTGACAGATTGCGTGCATATAGCCATGAAGATGAAACTGTAGCTGTAATTTCAAAAGATGAAGCAGATAAGTTACATGCAAAAACGAAGAAATTACTTGGAAAAAATGCTGATAGTGAATTTGGCGAAGGTATTGAAACTCTTCAAGCAAGAATGTTAGAAGAAGGTGCAAGAAGACAAGAAGGTATAGACGGCATTAATGAAGGTGGCGGAAATGCAAGAGTGCGTGATTGGAGTGGTGCATCGAGAATAGGTGTTTCTCCTGAACTTGTACAAGACGCTGCTGATTTATCTCAATTTGCGTATGGTGATAAACCTGGCGATTCAAGAAGACTTAACGGTTGGAATCAATTTGATTCTCAATCTGCTGATAATGGTTTCCATGCAAAAGCATTTGAAAAAGACGGCAAAGTTATTATTGCATTCAGAGGTTCTGATGATGGTGGAGACTTAAGAGTTGATCATCAAATGTTATCTGGTCGTTTGCCTGACCAATTTAGTGAGGCATCTCAGTTTGTTGAACGAGTAAGACAAGCTCATCCTGACGCTGAAATTATTGTAACAGGTCATTCATTGGGTGGTGCCTTATCTGAATTGACAGCTTCAAAATATGCTGATGTAAAAGGTATTACATTTGATGCAGTTGGAACTGAAGGTCTTGTTTCAGGACACAGACAACACGGTTTAAAAGATAACGGTAATACTTTAAATTATGTCGTTCGTGGTGATATTATTTCAAATGCACATAAGCATGTTGGTACAACAGTTGTTGTAGATGGTGTTCGAGGTCATGACGAACACGCAATTCAAAACTTTACAGGAGATAATAATGCTCTTGTTGGTACAGAAGGCGGTCTTGCTTCTGCTGATTCAAGAAGAAGAGCACAAACAGAACAAAGGAGAGCAAGAAGCGGTAATACATTAGAGGCTGCTATTGGTGAAGCTAATGGTGGTGTCGTTAGAACTTTAGATGCAAAACGATTTAAAGATATTAAAAGTCAATTTGAAATTGATGTAAATTCATTAAATGCCGATTTAGACAGACTTCAAAGACAAGTAAACCATGTTGCTGATCCTGCACAAAGAGCAGAATTAAATGGTATTCTTGAAACAAGAAGAAGAACGTTAAGAGAAGATTGTGACATTGCTCGTCATAGCAGAGTTACAGGCACACGTACAGGTGATCAAGTCAACGAATATTTAAGAGTTGAAAAAGGCTTTAAAGAAGCTGCATTTAAACCCGGTCAAATCAGTGATGTTCAAACGATTGAACTTACAAGAGAAACAAGATTTGTACGTGTATTTAATGAAGAAGGAAAACCGCCTTCATTCGCAAAAGGCGTATGGGTAATGGCATTGAAAGATATTGAAGGATTAACTCCTGCTCAAATAAAAGATAAATTTGCATTACCGGGTATGCCATCACATGTTGTTGAATTAGAATTACCTTCCGGAACTCAATTGATTACAGGTCCTTGTAATCCTGTTGAAGGCTGGGGCAGAGGCGGCGGAACTCAATATTTCATAACTGGAGAAAAATCTCATAAATATTCAAATATCAGAGAATTACCTCCTAATCCTTAATAAAAGAAAGATAATAAATGGCAAATAATATAGCATTTCAAGGTAATAAATTATTACTTCCAAATACAACTGTAACTTTTAAGCATGATATTGTAAGCATGTATATTTATGACGATAAAGTTATAGTTTTGATTGATGAACCACCTGAAAGCCCAAATTATAGAAATATTGCAGCTGTTTCACTTGACGGAAAGCCAATATGGGCTGTTCAATCTGTAAAGGAAGCATTTCCCGAAATAAAATCTCAATCTCATTTTGTGGGAATGTACAGACTTGAAAATGGCAATATTTCCGCTGCAAATTTCTTCGGAGTTGTTTTTGAAATTTCAGAGAAAGATGGTAAAATTTTAGGCAGACAAGACGGTCGTTAAATAAATTTAAGTATGTAGTTATAATTTAACTTAAAAAGTTAAATGTTGACGGAGGACTTGTCTTGGATTTCTTTTACGCTCGTAGAATGTAGTTTGCGTATAACTTTTACTAATCTGTCTTTATAACAGGTTTTGTAAACTTGTTTGTATTCGGTTTTGCTATGCAATTTGATAAATTCTGAATAATGGCTTAAGGTCATAAGTCAACTTCGCTAATTTTGTTAATATTAAGTTTTTTTTACCGTTTGCTTTGAAAATTTTATTCCAGTATAATTAAATGACGGAGGGTAATATGACAAAAATAGCAATAGGCTCGGATCACGGCGGATTTAAATTAAAAAATATTATTATAAAACATTTGGAAACTCAAGGTTACGAAGTAAAAGATTACGGCACATATTCAACAGATTCTTGTGATTATCCCGTATATGCAAAAGCTGTTGCAAAAAGTGTTGCAAACGGTGAAAATGAAAAAGGCATTTTAGTTTGCGGCTCAGGAATAGGTGTTTCAATTGCAGCAAACAAAGTAAAAGGCGTAAGAGCGGCATTATGCCATGAAAGCCACTCTGCAATGCTATCAAGACTTCACAATAACGCAAATGTTCTTTGTCTTGGTGAAAGAATTACAGGTGAATCTTTAGCACTTGATATAGTTGATGTTTGGTTAAAAAGTGAATACGAAGGCGGACGTCACCAAAAAAGAGTAGATATGTTGGATGAAGAATAATATGACAGTAGAAACGAATAAAATTACTTCAGATAAGTTTGCATGTATTTTAGCAAGAGTTTTAGACGATAAACTTGCAAAAAATATTGCCGTTTTAAATATTAGTCAAGTATCATCGCTTGCAGATTACTTTGTAATATGCTCGGCAGATTCAACAACTCAAGTAAAAGCATTGACTTCAAATGTGAAAGAAAAAATTAAAAATTTGTTTCAACGTTTTCCAAACGGTGAAGAAAACGATTTAAAAAATCGTTGGAATTTATTAGACTACGGAGATGTTGTTGTTCACATTTTGCAGCGTGAGGAAAGAGAAACTTATGCAATAGAAAAGTTTTGGAACCATGCATTTAGCGTAAGCGAAGAAACTTGGAAAGAACAATCAAAAGAATATTCAGAATATGAAAATTAAAAAATATTTAGACTTTTAAAATATTTTTGCTAAAATATAAATAAAAAGGTGAGATACAGTCATGGGCGAACAACTAGATAAAAACGAACAATTACAAAAAGATATTCAACACGATTTGAATGCAACAATTCTTGCGATGGCACAAGATCCTGGTAATGCCGATAATTACCATACTTTAGCAAAATTGTATGCAATGGATAACAAATTTGACAAGGTTATTTCCGTTTATGAAAGTTTGTTGGGTATTCATCCGAATGACACTCAAGCATTATTAAATCTTGGAAGCATATATTATTTCGACAAAGAATATAAAAAAGCTTTAAATTATTATACAAAGGCAATGGATGTTGATCCTGAGAATTATCTTGTATACTACAATTTAGGTAATACTTATGCCGAAATGAAGAATTTTTCAAAAGCACTTCACTTTTATAACCGTGCTATTGACTTTTATTCTTTAAATCCGGAAATTTACAACGCAATAGCGTTGTTATATCACGATTACGAAGATTATGTAGAATCTAAAGCATATTATGAAAAAGCTTTATCGCTTGATCCTGATAACTTGACATCTCACGTTGATTTAGGAAATATTTATTTTAAATTATTTGACTATGACAATGCATTAAAACATTATTTAAGAGTTTATGAGTTAAATCCGGAAAACAAAACTGTTATTGTATGTATTGCCAATACTTATGCCTTAGTTAAAGACCAAGAAAATGCCTACAAATTTTTTGATATTTCATTAAATCTTGGCGGAGATAACTACAAAACTTTAATTTGTTATGCTATTGCGAAATCTGATTTCAAAGATAGTGAAGGTGCTTTGGAATTATATAAGAGAGCAATTGAAGAATATCCTGACCAAATGAATGCTTACATACTTGTTGGTAATATGTATTCTAATGCAAAGGATTATGACAATGCATTAAAATATTATAATCAAGCACTTAAATTACAACCTAATGATGCAAGTATTCACGTATTGATTGCAAATACCTATTATATGAACAATAAAATAGAAGAGTCTTTAAAGTCATATAGATATGCAGTAAACTTGGTACCTGAAAATGATGAATATAAATTAGTATATATACAATTATTGGAAGACTACATAGAAGATTTAAGACGTGGAGAAGAATTGGAAAATGTCTAATCCAAGATATGATAAACCATACATGATAGAGAGAATTGTGTCTGCTCTTAGTTATTTGTCTGCCGGCATGATTGGTTTTATTTGGCTGATACTTGGGGTATTGACCAAATCGGGTTTAAGACCGTTTATGAAGTATCATATATTTCAGTCAATATTTTTATCAATGGGTTACTTTTTATTGTTGATAATATTGGAACAGTTATCAATAGTTATAAATTTTGTACCTTTCGTAAGAAACATTTTTTCAATGTTAACATTCCCGTTAATGATACCAATAATTTTTGGCTTATCAATAATTCAGATATTAATATACACGTTATTATTTTATTTGGCATTAACATCGCTTATGGGCAGATACAGCTATTTGCCGTGGATATCTGAGATAATAAATAAAAATGTCAGATAATAATCTTAGGGAGAAAAAATGAATACACTTGATGAAAACAACTGCTTATTGCTATTAATAGACGTACAAGAGAAGTTGGTTGCAATGTTGGAAAAAAATACAGTAGTTAGAAAAAGTAATACATTATTGCAAGCCGCAAATATTTTAGGAATACCAACAATTATAACCGAACAATATCCTCAAGGACTTGGCAAAACCGTTGATTTTGTTGCAGAACATATAAAAGATAATACCTTAGTTTTTGAAAAAACAGCTTTTTCTGCATTAAAAGATGAAGGGTTTTTAGATAAAATAAAATCCTATGGAAAAAAACAAATAATAATAGGTGGAATAGAAGCTCATATCTGCGTACACCAAACTGTAGCTGATTTATTGGAAAACGGATTTGAAGTATATGTAGTAAAAGATGCATGTGCAAGCAGAAAAAAAGATGACTTTAAATCCGGAATAAAATTAATGGAACAAAATGGAGCAAAAATATCAGCAACGGAGGCAGTGTTATTTGAATTGCTAAAGACATCAAAACACCCTCATTTTAAGGAAGTTCAAATGTTAATAAAATAGAAATAGATACAAATGTCGGAGTGGTGAAATGGTAGACACGTGCGTTTCAGGTGCGTATGGAGCAATCCGTGGGGGTTCAAGTCCCCCCTTCGACACCATAAAGCAGATTTAGGCTTGTCCCCTAATCTGCTTTATAGTAGAAGTGGTTGGGCTGGAACCTAAAAACTGTGGTTAAAGCCAGACCCAACTTAATAATAAAAAAAGATACTGACATAAGTCAATATCTTTTTTATATGTCGATGAGGTTACTATTTTGGAACCCAACGACAAAGAAATTCTATCACAAGAAATACTCCCTGACAATATTTATCAGCGAATAGTTCACATCATGAAACAGTCCACACAAGAACACTACAATATGAGAATGGTACTTGGATTAAAGGTTGCTTAATGAAGTTACTTTTATTCTATATCCGTATCTGACATAATAATATTATATGATATAATCAAATTATACATTTTAAAATGAATGGAGCAAATTATGGCTGGTAATATTTTAAATGAAAACTTTGACAAAGAAATAGCAGAATTAAACTTGATTCTTTTCAGTATTAAAGAAATGCGTACACAAAATAAAAATGCCAGCCTTTCTTTTACTAAAAAACTTAAAATTAATATAATTGAAAGAGATAAACTGAATACTGACGCTGAAAAACGATTATATGATTTGCTGGCTGAAATATCAGACGACAGTAAATTTTTAAATGATATCTTTGACGAGCTAAAAGATGATAAAAAGAAAAATCAAATGATAAAATATTTAGAAGAAGAAAAACGAACAGAAAATAATGTGTCAGATGTAGCTGAACTTATTAAACTTGATATTTGGGGAATATCAAGTATGGAAGCTGCTAAAAAATATTTGCTTTCAAAAACATGCGCTAATTTATTTCACTGTCTCAGAGATATAGATTTAAGTATATGTAATGATGAAAACAAGGTTGATTATACTAGGATTTTCCGCATTATGTCATTGTTAGAAACTGACGAAGAAAGGGAAATGCTTATCAATACAATCCAAAAAGAGATTGAAAGTAAAAAAGTTCCTTCAAAAGAATTTATGAACCTGATATACTTAAAAGTCCAAAATTATTATTTCGAGAAACAGAAGAAATAATTATAAAAATTCAACTAAATCTGACAGAGAGTCTTATATAAGAAATTTTAACTTTAAAGGATATAATAAAACACTACCGGAAACAGCGGGTTCGAAAACCGACCTCCACGGTAGTGCTAATATCCATATAGCAAATTTAACGGATTTTGTCAAATCTAAAACAGTTGGAAACTGATGTATTATAACCTGTAAAAAGTTTGTAGGGGTGCAATTTATTGCACCAAAAAGGCGGACTCGTGTCGGGATTTTCCATAAACAAATAAAGAGAGCAATAACAATAGTTATCACCATCTTTATGGTGTCGACGGGGGGACTTGAACCCCCACGACTCTCGCCACATGCACCTCAAGCATGCATGTCTACCATTCCATCACATCGACATATTTGGGGCAAATTCATTGCCCCATTTGTTTATTAAAATTTGTATTCAGGAATTTCAAATTTTTCGTTGTTTGCATCTACATTTACAAATTCCAAGTAATAATCCATTGCTTTATCTTTTGTTGAATTATACATTTCATCTGTTATGTATTTTTTATGAATTTCTGTTCTTTTACCTGAATAGTTACCCATTGCGGTTGCAAATTTACCTATTTCATCAAAATTCAAACCTGCACCGTAAGCTTTTGTTTTTGCATCTGTTCCAGAAGGTCTGATTTCAATGTATTTATCTTCAAATTCAAGATAAGTTCCGTCACCTACAAACTTAATAGCTTTAAGGTTATCAAAATTCAATTCTTTAAATGCATCTTTTAAAACTTCTTTTGCATTTTCAAATGTCATTTTGCCTGAACGAATTGCTATTGCCATTGATAGATAGAACAAATCATTTTTAGTTCTTAACTTTTCACCTTCAACTTTTGCAGCTTTTAATTTGTCAATATCAGGTTCTGATTCATTATAGTATGAAATATCTACACGAGTATCAAATTGACCGTTGATTTTATTTTCTTTGAATACTTCAAGTAAATATTCTGACATTGTTTTATTTTCTTCTTCAAGTTTTGCTGACAATGCTGATGCAACCAAGATAGCTTCTGTTGCGGATTTTTCTCTCATTGCAATTGCTTCTCTGCCTGCAAGCGATTTAATCATTTCTTCACCGCCCATAATCATACCGCCTGATTCTTCACCGCCAAAGATTAATCTTGGTGATTTACCTAAATTAATTGCTTGACCGAATACGTCATAAACTACAACTTCATCATTAGGGTTCTTTTTAAGTTTCAATTCAACTTTTTTCATAATATTTGCAATTTCTTTGAAACCTACTGGAACATTTACAACTGCAACATCATTTGCTTTTGCCCATTCATCCCAACTCATTGCTGAGGCTGTTGTTTTTATCATAAATCTTGGGTGATTATTCCATTTACCTTGTGCTTTAAGCATTTTCATTCTGAAATCCATTAACAATAAAAATGCTTGGTTTGCTGTAAATACTGTCAAAATTCTTCCATTACCCAATTTGACATACGCAATACCTGCTTTATCAAGCTTTGCAATTTCTTTTTCATCTTCAATTTGTGTAACAGTAAGTCTGTCGTGGTCAGGGTCTGTAATTAAAACAGCAGTTCCAATCGGATAATCTGCAAGAACTTTGTCATAATGTAATGTTTCGATTACAGGGAAATATTTTTCACCGTTAGGACGTTTTGCCAAAACAGTTGCGTCTACCGAATAATCATAGAAAGTTTTGTTACCTTTAGGGTCTACATCATATTTACCAATAGAATGGAAGAAAGGATCTTCTTTTTCGTTAAACCAAACGAATTTATCTGATAAATCAAGTTTTTTCAAAACTCTGCTTAAGGTTCTGTATGCAGAACCACCTACATTTTCGATAACGATTTTATTTTTTGCTTTTTTAATAAAGTCTAAATTATCTTTTTCTGCAACACCTGATTTTAAATAATCAACATATAAATCAACACCATCGTTTAATTTTGCCATAATCTTTTCGTCAATTAACGGATTGTTTTCTGCTGCAATTTTAATTTCATAAGTGCCATTTTTTTCTGTTTCGTCAAAAATTTCTTGAATTTTTTGTACAAATTCTGCTGATTCTTCAGGCAAATATTGACTGCCTTGTGAATTTAAATCTTTTGTAGCATTTTTAACTGAAATACCATGACTTGATGTAATATATTCACCTCCAACAAGGTCTAATTTATACGCTAAGAATGATGCAAGCCAAATAGGAATAGTTTTCTTTTCAACAGGAACCAATGTTTTAATTCCTTGTGCAGCTTGTATTCTTGCAATAGCATCCAAATATAAATCTGAATTATAACGAACTTCACGTCCTGCAAGTTTTAAAATTTGTTTGTTAGGATATTTTTCATTTGCAACAAGTGCTTTTGCCAGTGTTGCCAATGTTATACCAACTAAATTAATTGGGAAACGAGTATCTTGAGGGTATAAAATGTTTTGAGGGCCTCTAATACCTGCTGTTGAAACTTTTGCTTCTTTTGCATAATTCGCAAACCAATCTTTTAAATTCAAACCTTCAGGATTTGTGCTTGCATCATAAGGGTATAGATGCTCTTTTTTTAGTGTAAATGTAAATTCTCCATTATTATTAAAATCCATCAGATTAAGATTTTTAACATAATCCGGAGTTCTTTGTTCAACACTTTCAAATAATTGTTTTTCCAATTCACAAGATGCAGTTTTTTTAGTCATTATCTCTCCTTTCGATGACCTCATTTTACCATAGATATTATATTTTTGTAAATTAATAAACTTTTTTGCCTGTGCTTGATTGCAATATGATACCATTAGTATTAAAACAAGTGCAAAAATGAAATTTTTTCTTTTCATAATTCAATAATAGCATGAATAATTTATGTTTTTATTGTGTTTTTTTTGTTTTATAGTATAATTGGTTAATCGGAGGGTGTATGTCAAACAAGCAACCTAAAAATTACGCAAGAAGAACAGCAAAATACTTTAATTTTTGGAGAAAATTTTTTCAAAATATAGTTTGTAAATTTTGGTATGGCATTCAATTCAAATTGATGTACCGTGTCGAAGTAGAAGGTAAGGAAAATATACCAAAAGATAATAAATTTATTGTATGCGGTAATCACTTGTCTTCATTAGATCCATTTTTAGTTTGCTTTATAATGCCAAAACCTGTTGCATTTATGGCAAAAAAAGAACTATTTGATAAAAAATTTGTACGCTGGATGCTTGATTGGCAAGGTGCTTTTGCCGTAAACAGAGAAAAGCTTGAGGTTTCTACGATTAAAACTGCATTTGAAGTTAAAAACACTAAAAATTGGATTTTAGGGTTATTTCCGCAAGGAACAAGAGCAAAAAGCGGTACAATAGAAGGAATACATAAAGGCTTTGCAGGTATCGCAAGAGCAACAAAATGCGGCATTTTACCAATTGGTATTGTAGGCTCGGAACATAAAACTTTGTGTCCTTTTAAGGGAAAAATTAAAGTAAAAATTGGTGAAATAATACCATATAATGATGATTTAGAAAAAGTTATGGAACAATGGGCTCTGGCAGTTCAAGAATTGACAGGATTTAAATATATACCAAATCCTGCGTAAATTAAGGGAATAGAATGGAAAAAGAAAAAGAAACTCGTAATTATTCAAGAAGATATAAAAGCGAATATAATATATTTCGCTCAATATTTTTTATGATTTTTTTATGGGTTGTTGTAAATCCTGTTACATTCTTTATGTATAAGTTGAAAGTTAAAGGTAAAAATAATCTACCTAAAAAAGGCAATTACATTCTTGCCCCAAATCATGTTTCAGAAATGGATCCGCCGTTTGTTGCAAGTGCAGTAAATAAACATATTGCATTTATGGCAAAAAAAGAACTTTTTGATAAAAGTGATAAAAGACACGATTTAATTCATTTGTTAGGGGCTTTTTCCGTTGATAGAGAAAAACCTGAAATAGCAACTTTTAAAACTGTTAGAGATATTTTTCAAACAAATTGGCCATTGGGAATTTTTCCGGAAGGCGGAACTAAAAAAAATAAAAAAATTGAAGATATTAGAAAGGGTTTTGTTGTAATCGCAAAACATGCAAAAGCGGATATTATACCTATTTCTATCGTAGGATTTGACGGATATGCAAAGAAACTTTTTGAGAAAGATATAACTGTTGTTATTGGCGAACCTATTTCGTACAAGCTTGATGCAGACGAAATAATACAAAAATGGTGTGCTGAAATATGCAAAAATACAGGATTTGAAAATTGTATGCAAAATAAAGAAGAAAAAGTTGAGGTATAAAAATGAATTCAGTAGTAATTGTTGGCAGAGCAGGACAGGATGCCGAAATAAGATATTTTGAATCAGGAAAAATAAAAACAAGTTTTTCACTTGCTGCAAATCGTTGGGACAGTAAAACAAAGTCAGAAGTAACAGATTGGTTTAATGTAGATGTTTGGGATAAACAGGCAGAATTTGCGGGAGAATATGTAAAAAAAGGCAGACTTGTTGCTGTTGATGGAAGAATTACAACAAACAAGTGGAAAGATGTTTCCGGAGAAGAAAAAGAACGCTATTTGATTGTTGCAAATACTATTAAATTACTGGGTTCTAAAAAAGACGAAGTTCAATAACAATGATTATTTCAGATATGATAGGCATTATTGCCGATGACTTAACCGATGCGGAAGAAACCGCATTACAATTTCACTTACGAGGTGCAAACTGTCAAATTTTACTTGATTTTGACAGCAGTCCTCAAAATGTAAAAAATACTCAAGTTTGGGCTGTTTCAACCGCAACAAGAAATAAATCACCTGAATTTGCTTATGAGGAAGTAAAAAAAGCAGCTCAATTGTTTTTAGAAAATATAAATTTAGATTATTTTTTCAAAAAAATAGATTCTGCACTTACCGGTAATATTGCCGTTGAAACACTTGCTATGCTTGAAGTTTTACAGTGGGATGCAGCAGTTATAATTCCTGCGTGTCCTGCTGAAAATAAAATAACAGTCGGAGGATATCAATTGGTAAAAGGACAACCGATTGAAAGAACCGAATATGCTCGTGAAAATTTAAATCCGCTTTATGAATCTCATGTTCCTACAATGCTAAAAAAACAACTTGGAGAAGAAAATTCTAATCTTGTTGCCTCATTGGATTTGCAGACCATTATGAAGGGAGCAGGTCCTATTTTACAAAAATTAAATTCTCTTGTTAGTGAAGGAAAAAAACTTATTATTGCAGATGCTGTTTCAAATATTGATGTTGAGCAAATTACGCTTGCTGCAAAAAAATCTAACTTGAAATTTTTACCTGTCGGAACATCATCAACAGCAAAATTATTGGGTAAAGTTTGGCTTGAAGAAAACGAACAAAAAAACGAAAAAAAATATATACAAGAACTTCCGAAATTGATTTTATCGGGTACGGGTACACAAACAACCATTAATCAACTTGAAATGCTTGAAAATTCAGAAGAATATGATAACAAATATTTTGTTGAATTAGATATGCAAACGCTTTTAAGCGGTGTAAACGATTCTTTTGTTTCTAAAATTTCCGATAAATTAGGTGAAAATAATATTGTCGTAGTTAATGCTTCAAATTTGATAAATAATTTTGACGGATTTTCTGATGACTCTTTAAATGCAGATATGACAAAAGAAAAACTTTTAGAACATGTTTCAGCTTTTTTGGCAGAATTGACAAAGATGATTGTAAACAAAAAAGAGGTTGTACTTATAACTCTTGGAGGTGAAACTTCTTATAAGTGCTGTACGGAAATTAATTCTAATCAATTGCAAATTATAGACGAAGTTATTCCGTCAGTGGCATTAACCTTAGATCATAAAGCACAATGGATTGTTTCTAAATCAGGTCATATAGGTAATGAACATTCATTAATTGATATTTTAAATTATTTTGAAAAATACAAAATGTAAATATTTTGTTATAGTAAATCTTTACAATATATAAAATGTTATAATTATATTGGTTATACTCATAATTTCAGATACATAGGGATAAATCGGGCGAATGACCGAATTGATAGATACAACTTCAGATGAATTATACAGCCAGTTTGAATGGTTTAATCAAATGTTTAATGCTGCTGTGCAAGCAGGTTCGGATGATTTTTTGTATTCGGGTATAAATTTTAAATTAATTTCAGTAAGTAAAAGCCTTAATACTATGTCACAAGATGAAAGTTATTTTGTAACAAAAGTAAAAATAGATCCACAAAATGATATTTACATAAGAAATTCAGATAAAGCGGTAAATGCCATTTTAACAAAATCATTGGGAAGCAAAAAAAATTTTGACATAAATAAGATAACAGAACTTGAAGCAAAATTAATTACAGCATTCAATGATAATCTTTATAATTTCGTAAAAAATGCATTTACTCCTGCAAACCAGCAATATAAACAATTTGATATAACAAATCTTACATTCATTATAAAAGATGACGATACAAATTTATGCGGTAAAATAATATTAACATTTCCTACTCAAATCGTAGCTCCTCAGGCGATTGTAAGTATGGAAGAAAAATTTTCTTATGATTATTTCAACGAAAGTCTTGTTGATGTTGATATAAAAATCGGTACAACAATATTTACGGTAGGAGATTTGAAATCTTTAGAGGTTGAAGACATTGTTTTATTAGAGAACAGTAATATTCAAACAATGAAGGTTAATTACAAGGGATACGAAAAAGATTTCAGAATAGCTCCTAATCCGGCATTAATAATTTCCGTAGATAATGATGGAGGTGAAGAAATGGGTGCAAATATGCCATCCAAAAATATTTGGGACAGCATTCAAGTTGAAATGGGTGCAGAATTTGATAAAGTAAAAATTTCTTTAGGTGAACTTAAAAATATTGAACAAGGTTTGGTAGTAGATATAAGTTCTGTGTACAATAATAATGTAACTTTAAAAGTTGAAGAAAAAATTATTGCCTCAGGGGAGCTTGTAATAATAAACGACCGTTATGGTGTTAAAATAAACAAAGTTTACGCAGAACCACAACAAGCCAATGTTGAACAAGATATGCCTCAGCAACAAGTATCACAAGAACAATATGGACAAGAAGCAATGCCTAACGAATACAGTGAAACTGTTGGTGAAAGTTATGGAGAGCAAATGGGCGAAGGCTATGGAGAGTCTATGGGTGAAGGTTACGGAGAGCCTATGAGCGAAAATGCTGATGGAGAGTACGATTACAGCGATTTCAACTTAGAAGATGAAGATTTATAAGAGGTATAAATGGGACATTATATAGTACATTTTGCGGTATATACAATGGCAATGATAGGATTAATTTTCTTTGCCTTGTTTGTATATAAAAAATTTGCGTTATCTTCAATATCTTTGAATCGTAAAGGAATATTAAATGTAGAAGACGCACTTGGACTTTCTACAAGAAAAACATTATATATAATAAAGGCAGGAAAAGAAAGATTTTTAATTGCGGCTGATTTAGAAAGAACAACTCTTATATCAAAACTTGAAGATGAAGTTGAATCAAGTAGTATAACAGAAATAAAAACAGAATAAAAGGATAAAAATAAATATGGCTGACGTGTTTAAGGATATAAATCCCGTATTACAAATGTTATTGGTAATGTCAATGTTTTCGGTATTACCTTTTGTATTTGCTTGTATGACAAGTTTTTTAAGATTTATCATTGTATTTTCAATGTTAAAAACAGCAATGGGTACTCAAAGTGTACCTCCTTCAGTTGTAATTATAGGGTTATCAATGATATTGACATTTTATACAATGGGACCTGTTTTTCAACAATGTTACGAACAGGGACATGTTCCATATCAGCAAACAAAAAACTTAATGCTGGCAATAGAAGCAGGTTCAAAGCCACTAAAAGAATTTATGTTAAAACAAACAAGAGAAACGGATTTAGCGTTTTTTGTAGAATTATCAGGTAATTCAAGACCTGAAACTCCTGATGAACTTACAATATGGCAAGTTGCACCTGCATATATTATAAGTGAATTAAAAACGGCATTTGAGATTGGTTTTATCGTATTTGTTCCGTTTATTGTGCTTGACCTTGTTGTTGCAAATATTTTGCTTGCTCTGGGGATGTTTATGTTATCACCTACAATCATTTCGCTTCCGTTTAAATTGCTGGTATTTATTGCTGTGGACGGTTGGGCATTAATTGTTCAAGGTCTGGTGCAAAGTTATAATTAATTTAATAAAATGAGGTAACGTTTATGGAAATGTTAATGGAATATATGGCAAGAGGTTTTATTACAATGCTTTCAATATCTATGCCCTGCGTGCTGGTAGCAGCAGGTATAGGTTTGGTTGTAGGTATTTTGCAAGCCGTAACCCAAGTACAAGAACAAACAATTGCAGCAGCACCAAAAATTTTGGCTGTATTTATGGTTATTATTATAGGCGGTGTAGGCTTTGTAAGAATATTGACGAATTTATTTACAGACGGAATGGCTATGGCCTTTAATGTAATACCAAAAAATGACAGCTACGTTTTGCCACCTAATTATTATAAATATACAAGACCTTTTGCAAATGAAATGAATGACAAATTTAAAACACCGGACAAAGACTCTTTTAAGCGTATGACATCAGGCAAACCTGGTGGAGCAATAGGTGGTGCTCAACAGCAAGGACAAAAATATCAAAAAGCACCTATGATATTACAACCTAAAGCTGATTTGATGGAACGTCAAAGAATTTACGAAAACGCTACAAGATAAGGATTTTTAAATGAATTCATTTTTATTACAACTTAATTCATTAATTCCCGGACTTGTAGAAAATATGAGTGCTTTTTTAGTTATTTTTGCAAGAATGTTAGGATTTACAAGATTTGCACCCGTTTTAAACCGTAAAGAAATACCTACTCTTATGAAAGTAGCATTGTCATTTTTGCTGTCAATAATATTTATAATGATATTACACCCAAAGGGACTACCTTCTCACGGCGATTTGTTATTGGCTATCATATTAAATATAGCGGTAGGTGCAATGATGGGCTATATGGCACAATTAATATTAGCGGCAATAGAAGCGGGCGGAGATATGATTAATATGCAAATGGGTTTATCTTCCGCAATGGTTTTAGACCCGACAACATCAAGCCAAGTTTCTTTGGTTGGAAGATTTTTTGGAATATTGGGAATAATTATTTTTCTTAAAATAGGTGGTGCTTATTGGTTATTTGAAGCATTTATGAGAAGTTTTGATATATTTCCCATATATTCAACATCAGTTCCTCTGGCAAAAATTGTTAATATGGATTACTTGATAAGTATGTCATCAAATGTTTTGTATATGGGATTACAAATTGCATCACCCGTGCTTTTAGCAACATTGGGACAAGATATTATTCTTGGTGTAATTTCAAAAACAGCACCACAGGTAAACGTATTCCAATTATCATTTCTTTTCAAACCTGTTTTTGGTGCAGCAATTTTAATTTGGATTTTACCTATGCTGGTTAATGTTATTAACGACTACTTTATGACTTTCTCACATATTATTTAATAAATTATTTTGTAACACTTCTGTAACAAAAGGA
>DFEL01000048.1 GCA_002369055.1 Cyanobacteria bacterium UBA3803 | reverse complement strand
ACTAAATATTCAAAGCAGAATAGAGATTTTGAAATAAAGTGTTCGGAAGGGTGCGGTTCTGCATTGAATCAATTATTTTCACAACTGAAACAATAAGCGAACACAAGACTTTGATTCTAAAAATGCGTTTTAAGAAGGGAGAAATTTATAACGCATATAAACATAAGCGTAAACTTTTTTAAATGCGCTGTGCGTCCTCCTAGAGCCTAGTTTTTATTGAGAGATATTATCAAATAAAAAAATCCGTCCAATGTGGACGGATTTTTTATTACGACCTATCCATTTTGGCAATTCCCTTTATCCATTCTTCAAAACTTTGCGGATTTCTCGTTTGTATTAAAACCGTGCCGGGTCCTCTGAAACGACACACAAATCCTTCGCCAGATGTTATGCTTGAAAACCATCCCGAAGCCGCTTCTTCTATGGAATAACTCATATAATCCGGCCACGCCACTAAATGACCGTTATCAATCAGCACTTCCTCACCGTTCTCTAAATTGATAGGGTGGATAACGCCGTAACTACTTAAAAATGCCGTTCCTCGTCCCGATAACTTTAAAACGAAAAAACCTTCTCCCGACAATAAGCCTTTTGAGAGATTTTGTAATTTTGTGCCTACCTGTATATCGGAAGTGCTTGCAAGATAGCCGTCTTTTTGCACTATTAAATTATAATCTCCGTTCAACGCCACATCTATGATACCGCCGGGTAAATAATGCCCTAAAATCACTTCGCCCTTGCCTCTTGTCGCTATAAGCTCTTGAAAGAAAAAACTTTCTCCCGCTAAAAATTTTCTTGCTAATCCCTGCAAAAGTCCTCCGTCCATTTTCCCTTTAAGTTCAATAGTGCTAGACATAGAAATCATAGCATCCGATTCGGCTTTTATGCGTTCGCCACGCTCTAAATTAAATTTTATTATCGGGAACGCTTCGGGGTATAAGATTTCATATTTCATATTGTTTCACCTCAAACATATATCCTATTTTACATAAAATCCCGTCCAATGTGGACGGAATTTTATACCTTATCTTGTATTTTGTTGCGCTTTGCTTTGCTCTTTTTCAAAAGCCTGTTTGTACTCGTCTGTATTAAGCGTATCTTGCAAAAGTTTTGCCGTAAATTTGGTCGTTTCGTCATTGAAATTAGTTACTGCAATAACAGCTTCATTTAATTTTTCTGTGTCCGTTCCATGTTCTTTTACCACATCTTTCATAAAATCAAGCGATTGCTCTGATGAAATTGTAGAGCCTCTGTATAAATTATA
Organism: Cyanobacteria bacterium UBA3803; assembly: GCA_002369055.1. Classification (GTDB taxonomy): domain Bacteria; phylum Cyanobacteriota; class Vampirovibrionia; order Gastranaerophilales; family Gastranaerophilaceae; genus UBA6984. The sequence continues at coordinate 2,055 of DFEL01000048.1, read as the reverse complement.
CAAAGCCTCGTAAAAATCTCCTGTCTTTAGATGCACAGAATAATATTGCTTGTCGGCTTCTTCCCGAGTTATTTTTCCATCAATAACGGAATTTGTTATTGCCTCTAATTCCGCATTTTCAAAAACATCCGATATTTCTATTTCTTTTTTGTTCTCGTCATCGCCCTTATACATATAAAACAACTCCTCATTTTTATCCTGTAATATTTATAGCTATATTTCTCCTTTTATTATACATTATTTCCTAATTTCCTATAAAAATCAAACATATAATTCCGTCCAATGTGGACGGAATTATATACCTTATCTTGTATTTTCTTTTGGTTTGCCTTGCTCGGCTTCAAAAGCCTTTTTGTATTCCGGCAAATTTAGTGTATCTTGTAATAGTTTGGCTGTGAAGTCGGGGTATTCACCTTTGAAATCAGTTACGGCATCTACGGCATCGTTCAAAGTTTGAGTGTCTGTGCCGTGTGCTTTTACAACTTCGTCCATAAAATGAATATCTAAATCTAAATCTTCCATAATATCTTTATAATGAACAGTTTCAATATCTTGTTTCTTCGCAAAATCATAAGCGTCGTAAAAATCTTTATTTTCTATACATTCATTTTTCCATTTATCCAACAAAGAAATAATTTCTTCTCCGTCAAATACTTTTCTGAAGTTTTTTATATCATTGTCATAAAAGTCTTTTAATTCTTCATCAGTTAGCATTTCCGTGAATTTTCTATGACCTTTCATAAATTTGTCAATGACTAAATTTACCCCTAATTTATCTAACGGCTCCATTTCTCTGGTTTCAACATCGTATTGATTTGAAAACCTAGAGCCTGTAACATTTGCAAACCACTCGCCTTTATGATAAATTTCAAACAAGAGATCGTACCCACCCTTATTCACCTGCCAATCTCTATGGGTAACGGTACGACCATCTTCATCGAATTTTTCTAATGCTGTTGCAAGACTTTTATATGGCTTGACCACATTCATTGATTCTAAATTTTTCATATCAATCACTCCTACATTGAAATTTTTTTCTTCTAAAGAATTTTTTTTATTTTTCGCATAAAATATTTTTTTTATGCGATTACTCACAAACGATACTTTATTTTTAAATCCTTCGGTATCTTTTACCAAGCGTTCATTTGCGTCTTTGTATTTACCGCTTATATTTGAAGAAATAAAAGGAATTTTTTCTTTTTGTAGTCCCGCGCCTAATTTTGTCATAGCCTTTTTTCCTGCTTCATCGTTATCGGGACATAGTATCAGCGGAACTTTCGGAGGATTTTTCTTACATTCCGCTATAAATAAATCTACATTTGAGGCAGAACCTAACGCAACCGCCTCGCCTCCCGCTACGATAACGCTCATAGCGTCAATTTCTCCTTCAACCACAAAAATAGGTTTTTGAGATTTATGGAGCGTTTCTTCGTTGAAAATTTTAATCTTTCCAACCTTCATTTTTGAATATTTTTTCTCGCTCTCCGTTAAATTTTCTTTCGTATTTCTTGCTAAATAACTGTGTTCTGATGTTGGAATTATAAGTCTGGGAGAAGGTTTTACTTTCTTTTTTGTTTCTTCGTTCAGTTTAGGATTTATCCACTCGGGATCAAATCCTAAATGAAATCTTTTTATAACCTCGTCCGTTAGTCCTCGTTTTTGGGCGTAATCCGTTTTATCTATGAGGCTTTCAGCTTTTTTGAAAAAGGAGGATAAATTTAATTCTTCGGATTTTGTTTCTGTTTTTTCAATTTTCTTTTTAGGGGGAGCGGTAACTCTTTTATTTTCCGTTGTATGAAAATTTTCCGTGTTGATTCCCAAAACTCGATATGTTGTTTCAAAAATGGTTTTAAAATCATTTTTGGGAATACCGTATTGCATACGGATAACATCGAAAATATCTCCGTGTTCTCCGCATCCGAAACAATAAACCGTATTTGTCGATTTATTAAAAGTCATACTCGGATTAGAATCGCTGTGATCCGTGGAAAGGCAGGAAAAATTTTTGTTCGTGTTAATTCCTTGGGATTGAAGATACCATTCAAGCATACCTTT
>DFEL01000170.1 GCA_002369055.1 Cyanobacteria bacterium UBA3803 | reverse complement strand
AAGATTTATTTAACGTATAAAAATGTATACCCTTAATTTTATTGTCAATTAAATCTTGACATTGTTCCGTTGCAAAATCAATACCTATTTTTTTTATATCGTCTTTATTGTATTTATATTTTTCGAGTGTATCCATAAGTTTCTTAGGAAGTGTAACTTTTGCTAAGGATAACATTTTTTCCAATTGTTCATAACTTAAAATTGGCAAAATTCCTGCAACAATCGGATTTTTTATATTTTGTTTTTCTAATAACTCTGCATACCTAAAAAGTTTAGCATTATCAAAAAACATTTGTGTAAAAATAACATCTGCACCTGCATTTAACTTCTTTTTTAAGTTTTTGATGTCCGCTTCTAAATCTGGAGCAAGAATATGTCCTTCCGGGTACCCTGCAACTGCAATTGCAAATTTAGTGTGAAGATGCAGATATTCTACAAGTTCATTTGCATATCTAAAATCAAGATAACAAATACTATTATCTTTTGGTTCATCACCTCTCAAAGCCAAAATATTTTCTATATTAAGCTGCTTTAAATCATTTAAATATGCATCAATTTGTGCTTTACTTGAACAAACACATGTAAAATGCGGCATAACACTAATATTTTTTTCTGATAAGCATTTTACAATTTCAAAAGAATGCTCTTTATTTGAGCCTCCAGCACCATAAGTCACTGAAATTAATGCAGGATTATATTTTTGTAACATAATAACTTCTTCAAAAAGTTTTGACGTTTTAGTTCCATCCGTATCATTTTTAGGCGGAAAAACTTCATAAGAAATTTGAGTTTTTTCTTTGTTATAAATGTCGTTTAATTTCATAATTCTATATTTCTTCAAATTCTGTTCTAATTACGCATAATTCTTCATCAGTATCTTTATTTTTAACAGATATTAATGCAATATTTTCATCTGTTTGAACTTCTGATAAAACTTTGTTGCCATATTGAATTTCTTTTTTATAAACCATATCAATAGTTTTTGGTTTATATTTATCTCTGAAATCTTTAGGTAACGCTTCAAAAGCCCAGACAATATAATTCATATTATTAACGTGCTTATTCACGTCAATATCGTCATATCTTACTTTAAATTCGGCTGAGTAATCAATTCTTTCTGGAGCATGAACTTTTAAAAAGTTTAAATCATCCTCACGTTTTTCAACTTTTGCAAATTTATCAGGAAAAATATCACAAGGCATAGCCATTGATTTATCTTTAAAATTAACCAAAGCCCAATAACTTATTACTCTGCCGATTAATTCGTTATTTGCTTTGTTGTAAATTTCAAAATCACGATGAGCAAATAATTTATTATATCCTCTTGCTTCTGTTTTTATTAAAAGATTTTCTATGTTTTGAGGATAGTTATTAAATTCCATGTGGTATTTTAGTAAGAACCACCCTAAATTTTTTGGATAAACTTCATTATATCCAAAACCGCCTTTATCTGCTGCAATTGTTGCCACATCTTGTAAAAAATTCAAAAAAGCAGAAGGTTTTAACATTTTATGGTAATCCATTTCACTGTATCTTACAAAAATTTCTTTATTATAGTAGTATGGTGATTTTTCGTTAATCATAGTGATTTATAATACTCCTTTATTAATTTACAGTCATCTTCTATATTTGGGCTTTCACAAACAACAGCCCCTTTTATATCAAATTTTTTCATAGCTTTCAGCAAATCTTTATAATTCATATCAGAGTCTTGTAAAGATAGGTGATTTTTTTCACCTTTATCTGAATATGCTATACCTGCAAGGTGTGCGTGAAAGTTATTCAAAGCAACATCTCCAAGTTCCGTACCAATTTTTTCTAAAATTGAACAAAAATCATCATAAGTGTTAAAACCGCCACCGCTTCTTGCATGTACGTGGGCAAAATCAACACAAGGTAGAACTTGATTAAATTCTTTTGATAACCTTACAATTTCATCAACATCACCCCATTGAGTTCCTTTTCCTGTTGTTTCAGGTCTTATCCAAATTTTATTATTTTCTTTTTCTAAAATAGCAATAATTTTAGATGTTTGTTCAACTACACGTTTAAAAACAACTTCTTTGTCATTTCCAAGATAAAACGCTGCGTGATAAGTTATGCTGTAACCGCCAAATTTATTAGCAACCGTTGCAGTATCAACAATTCTGGTAATACTTGCATCAATTTTTTCCTGTTCTCTTGCATTTAAATTTATATAATAAGGACCGTGTGCGGTAAATGTGAATTTTTTAGAAGCCTCTTTAACAAGTTTTTGTGAATTTTCACTCATTCTGACTCCTTGTACAAATTCAACTTCAATACCGTCCAAATTCATATTTTCTAAAACCTTGAATGCATCAGAATATCCTATTTTTTTATCTGTTCTTAACGGCATACCCGCTGTCAGAAATTTCAATTCGTTCATTATCTGAATACCTCTCCAACTTTTGGTGCAAGAATTTTTATAAAATCCTGAGCATTACCAACAAAGAAACTTCCAAATTGAATAGCCGTAGGGCAAATAAAACCTTTTCCGGTTGCAATGTAAAATCTGTCTGTTTCAACTTTTGATATTGCTCCCGGTTCATATTTTGATGAATCTTTATCTATGTAGTTTGCCATAAAAATTTTAATCATGTTGCCTCTAAAAGTCGTAGATGCAATCAAAAAAGGATTTAAACCTCTGATAAATCTGTCAATTTCAATGGCAGATTTGTTGTAATTTATATATAAATCGGCATCTTTCAAACTTTGACCGGTTACAAATTCTCCTTCAGGTTGTTTATATCTGGGAAGTTCGCCTTTTTCAAAATCAGTTAAAACAGAAACAAGCATTTGCATTCCGAGTAAATTTAACCTGTTAAAAAGAGTTCCCATTGTTTCAAATGGTGCAATATTAACTTTTTTTTGCGTGATAATATCACCTGTGTCAAAACCTTCATCCATAAAATGAAGTGTAACTCCTGTTTCTTGTTCTCCATTTATTATAACAGTGGAGTATGGATTTCCACCTCTATATTTTGGCAATAACGACGGATGAATGTTAATAAAACCTGCTTTTGGAATATCAAGAAGCACTTTTGGAATTTTATAGTTAAAAGACGCAACAACAGCAGCGTCAATATTCAAAGATTTTAGATAATCTAATAATTTTGGGTCTTTCAAATTATCCCATTCAATAAAATTCATTCCTCTTGATTTTGCAAAATCTTTAAAATTATCATACGTGTTATGAGTTTTTTTCGGTCCCATAACTCCGACTATGTTAATACCGGCAGTCAAAAGCCCGTCAAGGCAAATGTATGCCATATCGGGTATTCCTACAAATAAAATTCTTTTACTAAATTTGCTCATTGTAAAACCTTATAAAAAGGGGACAATTGATTTGTCCCCTTTTGTATTTCATTAAACTAAAGCAGTGTATGCTTCTGCTTGAGTTTTTAATATTTCAGCTTTATCAGTTTCTTCCCAAGGAACTTCTAAATCTGTTCTGCCCATGTGACCATAAGCAGCAAGTTTTTGATAGAATTTACCACCATTTTTTGCAGGTAAGTTTCTCAAATCAAATTTATTAATAATTCCAACAGGTCGTAAATCAAAGTTCTTGTTTACTAATTCAGATAAATCTTCATCAGATATTTTACCTGTACCAAAGGTGTCAACCAAAACGGAAATAGGTTCTGCCACACCGATAGCATAAGCAAGTTCAATTTCGCATTTTTCTGCCAGACCTGCTTTTACGATGTTCTTAGCGACATATCTTGCAGCATAAGCCGCAGAGCGGTCAACTTTCGTAGGGTCTTTTCCTGAAAAAGCACCGCCACCGTGACGAGAATAACCACCGTATGTATCTACAATAATTTTTCTTCCTGTTAATCCTGCATCACCTTGTGGTCCGCCAATTACGAAACGTCCTGACGGATTGATTAAAATAATTGTATTTTCATCAGGTTTTATGATTTCATTTTTGAATACATAATTAATGACGTGTTCTTTTAGGTCTTTTTCAATGATAGATTGAACTTTTTGATTGTCGCTTTCTGTGCCAATAACGGGATCGTGTTGAGTTGAAATAAGAATTGTATGAATTCTTGATGGTTTTCCGTCAACATATTCAACTGTAACTTGTGATTTACCGTCAGGTCTTAAGTAGTCAACAATACCTTTTTTTCTTACTCTTGATAATCTGTAAGATAATTTGTGAGCAAGGCTGATAGGCAAAGGCATTAATTCAGGAGTTTCGTTACAAGCATAACCAAACATAATACCTTGATCGCCTGCACCGATGTCTTCTGTTTCGCTGTTTGAAGTATCAGCATTATTATCTCTTGATTCAAGTGCTTTGTTTACACCGCCTGCGATATCTGTGGATTGTTCATCAATACTTGTTAAAACTGCACAAGTTTTATAGTCAAACCCTCCACCGTTTTCACCAATGTAACCGATGTTTTTTATTGTGTTTCTAACAACTTGAGGAATATCTACATAACAATCAGATGTGATTTCACCACAAACAAGTGCCATACCTGTTGTTACTGTTGTTTCTGCGGCAACACGTGATTTGTTGTCTTTTGTTAAAAATTCGTCTAAAATTGCATCTGATATTTGGTCACAAACTTTGTCAGGATGACCTTCCGTTACGGATTCAGACGTAAATAAAAAGTTTTTTGATGCCATTTTGCATTCTCCTTAATTTATATGTACTCGCCGGTAAGTTTTTTATTTCCAACCCGGCACTCCTTAATCAACAAAATACTAAAACAAACACAAGTAAAAATCAAATGGATAATGGCTGTTTAAGTATGACTGGATTGCTTCGTTGTTACACTACTCACCGTGATATGTTTAATGATTCCTTCGGGTTTATTATGCTCTCGTAATGACATGTGCAGATATCACACAAATTAAAATCTATTGATTGTTTTTTTATTAATATGGTATAATTTTTCTATGAAAAATTTTGTTCAACTCGATAAATCAAAGTTAAATCAAGTTCCTATAAGTGAATTTGCAGATTTTATTACAAATAATTTTAGTGGTTCAAAAACTGAATTTTTAGTGAAGAATATTGAAGCTTGGATTATAAATAATTTTGATAAAACAATCCACACTAACGATTTGATGCCTTCAAAACGTTTAATGGCGGATTTGTTGGATATTAGTACCGGAACAGTTCAGAATGTATACAGAAAACTTGAAAACAAGGGACTTTTATATTCTAAACAGTGTGTCGGTACCATGATTGCAGATTTAAATAACAAAAATGTTATGCTTAGAAAATCGTCTTCAAAAAGAGATTTAGCAGTTGAATTGATTAAAACTTTTATTCATAAAAATAAGTTTAAAGTAGGTAGTTATCTTCCTTCTGTGAGGGCAATCTCGCAGTATGTAAATATACCTGTAAATACTACGGGTAATGCTATGGAACAACTCGTTAATTTGGGTATTGTCGAAAAAACTGATAATAAAGATCAATGTTGGATTTTAAAAAGTAATAAATTTGAAATTAAGATTGATGAAAATTACTCACTTATAGCAAAAGTTGCAACCGATTTAAAACAATATATTGTTAAGCATTTAAAAATTGGTGATAAATTGCCTACTCATTCAACTTTGTCTGATATGCTTAAAGTTAGTGTTAAAACAGTTCATAGTGCTTTAGAACTTCTTATTAAGGAAGGTATTTTGCTTCCAAAACGGGGCAGATATGGCACTTGCGTTGTTAAATTACCTAATAGTTCTGATTTAGAACCTGCACCTGAAACTTCAATTTTTGCAAAAGCACAATTTACTGCAAGGTATCATTATAGTCGTGTGCAAGATGCTATTAAAAATATGATTATAGAAAAATATTCTTTGCATTCAAAACTGCCTTCTATTATGGAAATGGCTAATTTAATGGATGTTAGTCCAAATACAATCAGGAAGGCTTTTGGTAATTTAGCAAAAGAAGGTTATCTTGAATTTTCAAGAGGTCGTTATGGCGGAACTTATGTTAAGGCTTTACCAACATCATTTGATAATAAACCTTTTGAATGGGTTGCCGTTAATCCTAAATATGCGGATTATCGGGAAAATTAGTGAGATTGTTTGTATTTCTCGTACAAATCAGGTCTTTTTACTTTTGTCCGTTCTATCATTTGATTATATCTGTAATCTTTAATTTCTTTATGATTGCCGTTTAGTAATACTTCAGGAACTTCCAGTCCTCTGTATTCTCTTGGCTTTGTGTATTGCGGGTATTCAAGCAGTCCGTTTTCAAAGCTGTCTTCATCGGCTGATTCAATTTTTCCTAAAACTCCGTCTATTTTTCTGCTTATGCAGTCAATAATGCATAATGCCGGTATTTCTCCTCCTGTAAGAACAAAATCTCCGACAGATATTTCTCTCGGCTTTATTATTTCTCTTATTCTTTCGTCATAGCCTTCATAATGTCCGCAAAGTATTATTATTTGGTCAAATTTAACTAATTCTTTTGCAATACTGTTTGAAAAGGGTTCGCCTTGAGGTGTCATCATTAGCGTACAAGTATTTTCAGTTTTTTTTATACTTTCATAAGCATCTACATAAGGTTGAGCCATTAAGACCATTCCCGCACCGCCACCGTATGGAGTGTCATCAACTTTGTTGTGCTTGTCAAGGGTGTAATCTCGTGGATTTATAGAATTTACGCTAATTATGTTTCCGTTGCGAGCACGTTTTAAAATGCTGCAATTGCAGTAACTTTCTATTATTTCAGGAAATAATGTAAGAACTTCAAATTGCATTATTCTATAAGTCCTTGTATTTCATTGATAAATC
>DFEL01000009.1 GCA_002369055.1 Cyanobacteria bacterium UBA3803 | reverse complement strand
AATATCTTCAATATTAGAAGATACAAACTCTGAACTGACGCAAATTTTAAATGCAAACGGACTAAATGCTGAAAATTTTGAACGCAAATTAAAAGAAGTTTCAAGTAGAAATGCAGAATTTGAAGGTAAGCAAATTATCTTTACACCAAATGCCTTTCTAGCAATGAACACAGCAATTGAAACAGCAAAGGAGTTAGGGTCGTCTGTTGTAACACCTTCTCACTTACTTCTTGGCATATTAAAATCAAAAAAAGGTATTGCATATAATATTTTAAAACAGCTTGAAATATCAGATGCCCAACTTGAAAAAGAAATTTTAAAACCTATTGAAAATCAAATGCCGGAAGCAATAACAATAATGAAATTGGCAAAAGAAGAAGCCCGAAGGCTTGGTAGAAACACTGTTGGAACAGAAATGTTTTTACTTGGCATAATAGGTGAGGGTAACGGTATTGGCTATAAGGTACTTAATGAACTTGAAGTAACAATTAAAGACGCAAGAATTGCAGTAGAAAACATCATCGGATATGGAGATGATTATTTTGACACGGAAATAACATTTACAGATAGAGCAAAAAAAGTACTCGAAGAAGCATGGAAACTTGCTAAAACCAGAAATGAACCAAAAATCGAATCTGCACATCTTCTATATGCAATAACCTCATTTACAGACAGCGTTGCTATGAAAGTGCTGGAACAACTTGGTGTTGATGTAATGGAAATTAAACAAGGTATTATATTAGAAAAACAAAAACGTGAATAATAAAATTGAATATTTTTTAAATCAATATAAACTTACAAAACCGGACACAACTATTGTTGTAGGATTTTCCGGTGGATATGATTCAATGTCTTTACTTGACATATTAAATAAACTATCAGAAAAATATAAGTTTAAATTAATTGCAGCACATCTTAATCATAATTGGCGTGGAAAAGAATCTTTTGAAGAACAAGAAAATTGCAAAAGGTTTTGTGCCATAAATAATATTGATTTTTACACGGAAACACTGGACAATAACGAAAAACAAACAGAAACTCACGCAAGAGAATTAAGGTATATTTTTTTTAACAAAGTTATAGAAAAATATAATGCAACAGCACTTTTAACCGCACATACAAAGAGTGATACGGCAGAAACACTAATTTACAGACTTATTAAAGGCACAGGAATTAAAGGTCTGCAAGGCATCTCACCTAAACTTGATAAAATTTACAGACCCATGCTTGATATTTCAAGACAGGAAATTGAAAAATATTGTTTTGAAAACAACCTGCAACCCAATAATGACAGCTCAAATTTAAATAACAAATACTCCAGAAATTACATTAGAAATAAAATATTACCATTATTTAATCAGATTAATCCGCAAGCGGAAAATTCCATATACAATCTTTCGATTCTTGCTTTTGAAGAAGAAGAAATTATAAAAGAATACATAAACTCTCTTAATTTATATGATGACAATAAATTAAAAAGTGATAAATTTATAAACCTTTCTAAAAATCTCCAAAAAAGGCTAATCTACGAACTATATGTTGCTTTGGATTTTGAATATACACAAGAAAAAATAGAAAATACGCTAAAATTTATTCTTGATAATATTAAATCTAAATCAGGAAAAAAATGCTCCATAACAAAGAATTTTTGGTTATTTGTTAATAATAAATATATTGAAATAATCAGCAACACTGAAAAATGCAGCACCGAAATAAAAATTACAAAAGAAGGCTCATATAAATTTAATAACTACGAATTTTCAATAAAAAAATGTGAGCAACAGCCTTCTAAATATCCTAAAGACAGCGATTACACAGCCTATATTGAACTAAATGACGAAATAAATTTTACGTTAAGAACAAGACAAAATGGAGATAGAATACAGCCATTAGGCTCAAATACACTAACAAAATTAAAAAAATATTTTATAAATAAAAATATAGCACAACATAAAAAAGATAAAATTATTTTACTTTGTAAAGACAGCGAAGTGCTCTGGGTAAGCGGTTATGGAATCAGTAACAAAATAAAAGTTGTCAACAAAGGTACACATGTGCTAACATTAAAGAAGATAGGTGGTACAACATGTTAGAAATGATTACGGAACAAGACTTAAAAGTCTTGATTAGAGAAGATGAATTACAAAACTCAATTAAACAATTGGGTGCTAAATTAAATGAATATTACAAAAATGAGGAACTTTATGTGGTTTCAGTATTAAAGGGTTCCGTAATGTTTACGGTAGACCTTGTGAAACACTTAAAAATGCCATTAAATATGAACTTTATCAGATTATCCAGTTATGGTTCCGGATTTACATCCTCAGGAAAAGTTAATGCAGTTGATATATCACTTCCTGATTTAAACGGAAAAAATGTTATTATAGTTGAGGATATCATAGATACAGGCTTAACAGCAAAATTTTTGATAGATTTTATGCACTTAAATTTCAAGACTAAATCTCTTAAATTTTGTTCTCTTTTAGATAAACGTGAAACAAGAAAAGTTGATATTGAGCCTGATTACTATTGCTTTCAAATAGGTAATCAATTTGTGGTCGGTTACGGACTTGATTATGACGGATTTTACAGAAATCTGCCATATATAGGATATTTAGAAACTTAAACATGCACAATAATTTAAATAATATAACATCACAGTTGCTTAATGCTGAAATATCAGCATTAAGTTGTGATGCTTTTTTTGATATTGTAAAAAAATTATTTAATTTTGAAAATTATTATGTTTATTTGTTAAATTATGAGGACATTCAGTTAAAATATTCAAGTATAAAAGCGGAAATTGGCAAAACTATAACAATACCTAAAAGCATTTCTAACTACTTATTTAATGATACAATTAATTATACTGATAAGACATCAGACATTATAAAATTTCTAAAATATAATAAAGATAATTATATAATATCAAGATTAAAAATTAAAAATACAATATATGGTTTTATTTTATTTGAAGACTCAGACGGAATAAAAGAAGATATTGAGGCAATAACAAGCATACTGTCATATAGAATTAAAGATTTAGAGTTGTCTAATGTATTTAAAATTCAACAAAAAGCATTAAAAAAAGCAGTTGAAGAAACAAATAATGCATACAAAACAATAAAGGCACAAAATAAAAAAATACTGGCTGCTGATAAAATCAAAAATGAATTTTTAGCAAGTGTTTCTCATGAATTAAGAACACCATTGAATGCTATTATTGGCTTTTCTGATATATTAAAAGCACAAGTTTATGGAAAACTTACGGAAAAACAATTAGAATATATTGATGATATTCAAGTTTCAGGTATTCAATTGTTGGGAATGGTTAATGAAATTTTGGACATATCAAAGATTGAAGCGAATGCAATTAAATTAGTAAAAAGATACTTTGAGATATCAAGACCAATAATTGAAACATCAAATTTATTAATGCCATTATTAAAAAAGAAAAATATTAATTTAGAATATTCGATACAAAAGGATATAGATATCTATGCTGATTATCAAAAAATACAACAAATTTTATATAATTTATTGAGTAATGCAATAAAATACACAAACAACAACGGAAACATTGTCATTACAGTAACAAATTCAAAAAAATATATTAAAATTAGCGTAAAAGATTCAGGTATCGGAATAGACAAAAAATATCATAAAAAAATCTTCCAAAAATTTGCCCAACTTGAAGAAGCATTTTATAAAAAAGAAACTTCAACAGGACTTGGATTGACAATTACAAAGAGGCTAATTGAAATGCACGGAGGAAAGATAAAAGTAGAAAGCGAATTAGGAAATGGAAGTAATTTTATAGTTACACTTCCGATAGAGAAGATTGACGAACCTCAAGCCTAATTCTTTCCAATACCTTTAACATTTCAGAATAATCATCAATTCTTACAAGTTCAGCTCTGTATTTTGCAGCATTTCTTACACCTGATATATAGTAACCGTAAAGTTTTCGTATACATTTAATACCAACATCAACACCACGTAAAGAAATTTCATTATCAAGATGTCTGGTTAAAACATCAAGTTTTTCTTCAAAAGAAGGTACAGGCAATCTTTCACCTGTTTCAAAAAAATGCTCTATTCGGTATGGTAAAGAAACATCTCCAAGTACACCCCTACCAACTGCAACTCCATCAGCTTCAGATTCGTCTAAACATTTTTCGGCAGTTTCAATGGAAATAACATCTCCATTCGCAAAAACAGGAATATCGACAGAGTGTTTTAAATCTTTTATTTTAGACCAATCAGCAGTACCTGCATACATTTGAGCACGGGTTCTGGCATGAATTGTAATAAAATCCGCACCTGCCTCTTGCATCATTTCACCGAATTCTACATAGTTCATACTGTCGGCAGTATATCCTAATCTAAACTTTACGCTAACAGGCTTAGATATCGACAATTTTACCGCCCTAACAATATCTTGAGCAAGTCTTGGCGTATTCATCAAAGCAGAACCGTCGCCACCTGAAACAACCTTTTTTACGGGACAGCCCATATTTATATCTATAATATCTGCTCTACTTTCCAAAAATTGTGCTGCTTTTGCCATTAAATCCGGTTTATGCCCCGATATTTGAAACGCAATCGGACTATCATTATCAGATTTTTTTATGATAGAACAATCATGTACATTTCTTAAACCTTCTGAACTTATCATTTCTGTCGTAATAAGACAATCTTTTGAATATTCTCTTATTAAGTTTCTTAGCACTAAGTCAGTAATACCTGCCATTGGTGCTAAAGAAACTTTTTTATTTACAATTTGTTTTATTACATCGTTCATATTATCTTGCACTTGCAGAATACGCTTTTAAATCATTCATCCTTGTTTGAGCATATTTTTTGTAATCATCATCCGACTGAGTTTCACTGACAAATTTTTTGTAATACATATAAGCATTTGTATATTGACCTAATGTATCATAACCTGTTGCAATCAAATAATTTGAAATAATAAGTTCAGGATTATATTGTACTGCCTTTTTATATTCTTCTATTGCCTGCAATGTTTTTTTCTCTGCATCATAAACTAAACCTCTGTAATAATAGGCATAAGCATTTTTATTATCTTCCGTCAGAATTTGACTGATTAATTTTAAAGCTTGAACATAATTTTTTTGATTATAATAATCTATTACTTTATTAATCAACAACACATTATTTTGCTCAATTACAGTAGTCAGCAAATCGGCTGCATTTTCATTTTTTTGATTAATTTTCAGTGCTTCTTGTAAATATATTTTTGCAGATGTCCAATTTTCTTTTTCTGCATATAATACACCAATATAATATGCAACATCAGAATCATTTTTATCCATATTAAAAGCACGCTTATAATATTCTATGGCCTTATCAATATTGTTTAAACCTTTGTAACACGCAGCCATTGCAATTAAAACATCTTTTTGCGGCGGGTATATGGTTAAATATACATCTAATGCCTTTTGAAATTCATTATTAGCAAAATATTTATTTGCTTGTTCATATTTATTTGCAAAAGAAAGTGATTTTACCTTATTATAAGTTTCTTGCAAAGAGCTATCTTTTGGAAATCTTGCCTTTGCACCTTCAAGATATTTTTGGGCATCATCAAAATTTTGCATCTCAGCATATACCAACGCAATATTTTCATACACTTCCGGATTATTTGCGTCATATTTTAAAACTTCTTTGTAACATGCCAGAGCATCGTTATATTTTTTGTCTTTGTGTAAATCTTTTGCGTAATCATACATTGCATTAACGGTAGACTTATCAACGGCAGCGTCCGAACTAAATGATTTAATCATTTCTTCAGGTGTTTTATTTTCCTTCATCAAGTCAAACATCTCTTTTTTTGCAACTTCTAATGTCGGATCTATACTTAAAATTTTATTATAAGCTTTCATAGCTTCTTCTTTTTCTCCAAGTTCAACCAACACTTTTGCTCTATACAGATTAGCCTCTTTATGATTTGGGTATAACGTTATTATAGAATTATATGCTGACAATGCACTGTTAAAATCCTTCTTTTGCTGATATAACGTGCCTAAATTAAGTCTTGTTGTAACATTTGAAGGATCAATCGCTTCAGCTGCTTTGTAATAAGTCAATGCCGCATCATATTTTTTTTGTTTTTGTAAAATTGCACCCAAATTGTTATTTAATTCTGCACTGTTAGGCGAAGACGCAAGCTTTTTTGTATAGATTTTTTCTAAAGCATACAAAACTTGTGCATTATTTGCTTCACTTGACAAGATTGTATTATACTCTTGAACCGCTAAATCATCTTGACCTAACTTATCTAAAATAGCAGCATATTTTAATCTTAAAGCAACATTATTCGGATCGATTGCAACGGATTTTTGATAATATAAAACAGCCTTCTTACTATTATCTAAAACAGACATTATATCACCTATGTTTGAGTATGAATGTTTTTTAATATTATTATCACCGTTTTCTGCTGCTACAAAAAATTCATAAGCAGCTGCCGGCAAATTACCGTTCTTTCTTAATTCTACCCCTTTATTATATCTTTGTTGTGAAGATTTAGATTGGTTTAATGTGTTCATACATTGTTCAAGATTATCTTGTGCAGTTGAAATTACATTTGCTGATGAAAGAACATCCTTGTCTTCAGGATAATATTTCAAATAAAATAACGCTGCACGAAAATCATTCGCAGATTTTTCATAATTATTTTCGCTGTTAGCGTAATAAGTACCTCTTGCAAGATAAGAATTTATAAGCCCTATTCTTGCTGAATTATCCATATAATTAATTCTTAATGCTTTTTTAAATTCTGTTATTGCACTTGAATATTGTGAAGAATTTAAATAATTCTGTCCGTTGTTGTAATATGTCTTAAAGTCATTTGCACAAACAAATTCTGCAAAAAATAAAATACTTACAAATAATATAGCTGTTTTTTTCATGTACATACCCCTTTAATATATATATATATTTTATAACGAGCAAAAATATATTGACATATACAGTTAGGTAATATATAATTTATGTAACGATTTGTAACAAAAAAAGCAACATTTGAAATCTTGACGATTAGAATGTTTTTATATTAATGTAAGGTATGTAAGTGGTAGTACCGGAAAGTTAGAGGTGCGTATGGGATATGCAGGTATACAAACAATGCTGTTGGCATATAAAATGCGCAAAGCAGATAAAGAATTTGAATTAACACAAATTACTAATCAATATATAGAAAAACAATCTGAGTACACGGCAGTCAATGACGAATTAAAGCAAGCTAAAGCAAGTTTGGATTCTACTGATCCGGATTACTCTTATCAAGTTGAAGCTTTAGATGCACAATATGATTCTGAATTAGCTGAAATTGCTAGTTGGGAAGATGAACTGCAACAAAAACAAAGTAATTGTGAAACAGAAATTTCGATGTATAATGGTTATATTGACAGTTGGTCAAAAGCATTACAAACAGACATTCAAAAAGCACACAGTTACGGACCTGCTGCTTCAGGCTAATAATAAAAAATTTAATATATGCAAAAAAGGGGCTTGTGCCTCTTTTTTGTTGGCAATTTTTGTGTAAAATATAAGTATGACATATAAGAATGAATTACTGGGAGCATTTATAGTACCAACAGGAATTGGTGCATCAATTGGCGGATTTGCAGGAGATGCAAGTCAGCATGCCGGAATGTTTACAGAAATTGGAAACTTAATAGTCAATCCAAATGTTGTAAATGCAGGTTGCTTTTCCGGTATTAACAATAAAATGTTATACGTTGAAGGATATACCATTGATGAACTCTTTAAAAACAACTTATCACTTAATGAGAGCAAAAATAATAAAATAGGAGTTGTTTTTGATAAAAGTATTCCAAAAGATGTTTTAAACATTCATATAAACACAATTAATGCCGTACGAACCGTTTATGGCATAAACATACAAGAATACGTAATTACAGAAGATGAAGTTGGTGTTGATTTTTACGTTGATAAATGCGGTATTTCAACAGGCTATGTAAAAAACATAAAAACAGTACTAAGTGCGTCAAGAACACTTGTAGAACACGGCTGTAATGCGGTAGGAATTGTTTGCTTATTTAAAGATGAAGACAACGATAACTACTCAAACGGAATTGGTGTTGACCCTGTTGGCGGAGTAGAAGCAATTATATCGCACTATATAACAAGAGAATTAAAAGTACCTGCCGCCCATTCACCAGCATTTGCAAATTATGAAATAACATCTGAAATAATAAATCCAAAAGCAGCGGCTGAATACATAACTCCAACCTTCCTGCCTTGCATATTAATCGGATTAAGCAAAGCACCACTAATAGTACATGGTGGAAATATTAACGTAAATAATATTGATTACTTAATTATGCCTGCAAACGCATTAGGCTCTATACCTGTATTTGAATCACTAAAAAGAAATATTCCAATCTATGCCATAAAAGAAAATGTTACTGTTCTTAACGTAACAAATGCGTCAATAAATAACAGATGTGGTATAAATATAGTAGATACGTATAAAGATTGTTTGGAGCTATTAAAATATGAATATAAAATTATTTGACCGCAATATTTCAGCAGTATCTTTAATTGAAATAATGATGATATTTACAATTATTGGTGTAGTTACAACTGCTTGTATAGGTCTGGCAAAACCTAAATATGAATATATGAAAAAAATCAAATTGTTCTCTGCACTTGATATGCTTGAAAATGCTGCAAAAATTATACAACAAGAAGGAAGCATTGATTATACCAGTGATATAAACACTTGCTCTAACAGATCAGGAAATTACTGTACAGATTACGACAATCAATATCCGCATTTAAATAACCAATTGCCAAAAGCTTCCTATCGTTCGCAAAAAGATACAACTGCTTCATTAAATAAAACAATATATTCCAAACTCAATGCAACAGAACAAAGTCAATTTCAAAATCTACAAAAAGGCTTATGTGACAGATTACAAAAAGTTTTTGTAACACAGGGCTATAAAAAACAATCATGTGCTGCCGCAGATTTAATAGAAGATTCGAATATTGCAAATATAAGAGGTAACGGATATTTTAAAAACAAAACTCCTCAAATAATTTTACCTAACGGACAAGCATTATTTATATCAAAACATTTGTATACTGACTATGGTTCAAACAGATATATTGTATATGCAACAACACAAGAAACAGGTTATGACAATTATACGGAAAGTGTTGCTGTCGGTACTGATAATTGCACAGGCTATCATGGATTAGGCTGTGCTAGATTATCAAGTTATGTATCAGGATTACCTAATGGACATAATATTTTAATGTCACAGCCAAATGAGACAAGATTAGCTGCTGCTGAATATTCAGTAGGTGTAACTAGTGCGGCAAGAGATGTAAAAAAACTTTATGCTCGAAACAAAGATTATTTTGTAATATACGTAGACACAAATTGTCAAATGCATAATGGCAACAACAGCGATAAAATGTGCGGTTCAGATACATTAAACGATGATGTATTTGCCTTTAGAATGTACAGAGATGGAACCGTAATTCCTGATGAAAGCACCTCTTTTCCTGCAAATATGCTAACAGCACGGGTATTAATTCAAGACTCAAACGACGAAGAAGGTAAATTTAAAGTATCAAATGTTAATTATGCAAATTTGCCATTAAATAAAGCCAGATGTTATGCAAATTTAATGTGTAACGGAATTAATAACAATGCTATATGTTCTATATGCAATAATTATGCACAGGTATATAATCCTTTATCTGAATGTGTTACCCCTTCAGGTGACTCTAAGTGTAAGGTAATTATAAACAAGCCTAGTTTTGTAATGAGATAAATTATAAAATATCTATTGGGTCAACATCTACTGTTAGTTTTATATCTTTTGGCAGCATAATTTGATGTAAAAATCTCGATATAAAATCATGACCTTTTTCTTCCATACGATTTTTGATTAGTATTTGAAAACGATATTGTCCATTTAAACGTTCAAACACACACATTGTTGGCCCAAGAACTTCAAGTTTTTCAGATATTCCAAATTTATCAACCATAGTATTAAGCCTTAAAGCAATTTCTTGAGAGGCTTTTTCCGCTCTAAAATTATTTTCACTACTCAAAACAAATCTAATAATTTTAGAAAAAGGAGGGTACTCAAATTCCTCCCTTGCTACTATTTCAGCATCAAAAAATTGTCGGTAATTTTGCTCTCTTGCTGTCTGTAACGCATAAAAATCAGGATTATAAGTTTGAAAAAGAACTTTTCCCATAAATTCACCACGACCTACACGACCTGCAACTTGAGTAAGCAGCTGAAATCCTCTTTCTGAAGCTCGAAAATCAGGTAAATTAAAACTTGCATCGGCACTGATAACACCAACAAGGGTAACATTCGGATTATCAAGCCCTTTTGCAATCATTTGTGTACCAACTAAAATATCTATATCACCTTTTTGAAAACTATTTAAAATTTTTATATGTTCGTTTTTACGAGTAAGTGAATCGCTGTCAATTCTGACAATATTCGCATCTTTAAACAATTCTTTCAGATACATTTCAATTTTTTGTGTACCTGTTCCTGAATTATGAAGTGCATCTGAGCCACATTCTGGACACTCATTAGGAAATGACATTGTTTGATTGCAATAATGACATCTTAGTTTATGGTCAGCAGAATGCCAAATCATTGGTATAGCACAATTCGGGCATTCAATTACATGCCCGCAAGCCTGACATTGAGTATAAGTTGAAAAACCTCGCCTGTTTATCAAAATAATTACCTGTTGTCCTTTTTCAAGTGTTTCTTTGATTTCGGTTTGCAACGGTTTTGAAATAACACCTCGATATGCTGCTTGCATGTGTGTTTGCATGTTTATAACATGAGTTTTAGCAAGTGGAGCATTATTATACCTGTGCTTTAGTTCATATAAAGTATTTGCATTTTGAGCCTTATAGTATGATGTAATATCAGGAGTAGCAGACCCTAAAATAAGTTTTGCACTATGAAATTCTGCCAATTTTTCAGCAACAAGTCTTGCATCATATCTTGGTGCAGGCGAAGTTTGTTTATATGAACTTTCGTGTTCTTCATCAATAATTATCAAGCCTATATTTTTTAATGGTGCAAAAACTGCAGATCTTGCTCCCGCAAGAATTTTTATTTCATTGCGATACAACTTTTGCCATACATCATATCTTTCGCCCTCTGATATTGAACTATGCCATATTGCTATATCGTCTATGCCAAATTTTCTTGCCAGTCTTTTGGTTAATTGAGAGGCTAAAGCAATTTCCGGTGCCAAAAATAATACATTTTTACCCGAATTTATTGTGTCTTGAATTAGCTTAAAATAAACTTCCGTTTTGCCTGATGCAGTAACACCATGTATTAAAATTGGATACTTGGAATCAATTTTAGAAATCTTTTCATAAACCTCATTTTGTTCATTATTCAATTTATACAAATCCTCTTTATTTACATCTGAAAAAATGTTTAACGGATTTCTGTACAACTCATCTTCAATAATTTTTAAGCATCCTAACGATTCCAATTTTTTAATTGTGGAACGTGTTGTTTTTGCAAGTTTTTCAAATTCAGTTAATTTTACTTTCTTAAATTTTTCCAATAAATCCAGTATTTGTAACTGTCTTTTGGTTGCACCGTCTTTTTTTATAAACTCTGCAACAGCCTCTGTTTTTGCATTTTTATCTATTAACTTCAAAGGAATTGCCATGTTCAAAACAGTAATAAAATCGCAACAGTAATAATTGGCAACCCACTCTAAAAGCTTTAAATATTCTAAAGAAAATAACGGCTTTTCATCTAATATTTTATTAACTTTTTTAGCCTTAATTTCAGGAGGTAAATAATCGGAAAAACCGACAACAAACGCATTAATTAATCCCTGACGACCAAAAGGAACCAAAACAGCATGACCAATCTGAATTTTTGGCTTTAAATCTTCAGGAATTAAATAACTAAAAGTTTTAACACCCAAGCCCTTTATATTTACAAGAACTAAGGCATATTTTGACACTATTCTTCAGCCTCAGTTGTAAATTCTTTTATAGCCTCGTCAATAGCGTCACGTAAAATTTCTAAATTTTCAGGTGAACAAGTTACGCCTTTTTTTGTAGGTAACCAAGTTTGACCATCATCAGTTGTATAGTGAATTCTTAAATCTAGATAAGATTTACCTTTGTATTCATTAATAGAAATTTGCATTTGTTCTGTCGCACTTCTTGGAACAGTTGCAATTAATTTTTGTTCTTGTGCCATTTTTATATCTCCTTATTTATAAAAAAATTATATCACGGAATTTATATAGTCAAATATTTTATGAACAGGATTAATTAATCTTTTTACATCAATATTTTCATCCAATTCTAGCGTAATTGTAGGAATATTACGTTCTACACCGCAATAAGTACCAAAGCTTCCGGGAGTCGCATATCCTATATCCTCTTGAACAGGATAGCCTATGATTTCTGATATTTTTTCTGCGTACTTTAAAGCATCCCCGTCAAAATTTACTGTACAAAATGGTGCGTGAAGTGTAAGTATCAATTGTGGCTTATATTCTTCAATTATTTCAACCATAAATTTTGTTTCAATTTCACTGTTTGGTGTTTCACCGCCATAAAAAGTTTTATCAATAACTTTTTCCCAATTTTTTGTAGGAAAATTTCTATTTAAGTCAACGCCGTTTGAATTTTGACGTTGATTTAAATTCATTCCATCGGGATTTAAGCACGGAATAAACAGCATTTCTGAGTTTTGATTTAACTTTAAATATTCTTTAATCAAAAAATCACCCTGCGGCTCATCACCATGAAAAACACCTATTATGAGAACTGGTTTGAATTTATCGCAACCCAACAGTTCTATTTTATTACCTAATTTTGATTTTGTATCTTTTAAAATTTTCATAAAAATAACGCATTAATAAAGTCTTCAGGAATAAACTCTTTTAAGTCTTCCATTTTTTCGCCAACACCGATTAATTTTACGGGAAGTCTAAATTCCTTTGCAATAGCAAGAACAATAGCACCTTTTGCGGAACCATCCAGTTTAGTAATTGCAACAGAAGTTAAATTGACAGCCTCCGTAAACACCTTTGCTTGTTGTAAACCGTTTTGTCCCGTGTTTGCATCAAGCACTAAAATACATTCTCTCAATGCTTCAGGTGCTTTTTTATCAATTACGGATTTTATTTTAGACAATTCTTCCATTAAATTAAATTTATTCTGTAAACGACCTGCAGTATCTACAAGTAAAATATCATAATGTTCATTTTGTGCTTTCTCAATGGCTTCGTAAACAACAGCCGCAGGATCGCCTTTATCTTTTCGTACAATATCAGCACCTGCACGTTTTGACCAAATATCAAGCTGTTCTTCTGCTGCGGCTCTAAAAGTATCTGCTGCGGCTACAAGAACTTTTTTACCTGCTTGTTTAAACTGATAAGCAAGTTTACCTATCAAAGTTGTTTTTCCAACTCCGTTTACGCCTGTCACAAAATATATGTTTAAGCCGTCTTTGATTTTTAATTTTGTATCTCCTGCTAGCTTGAGTGTTTCTATAAATGAATTTTTCAAATATGACTTAACTTCAGAAGGTTTTACCTTTGACTGATTTCTAAGATTATCAACCAATTCAGAAGCATAACTTACACCTAAATCAGCAGAAATAAGCAAATCTTCCATATCCTCAAGAACAAAATCGGAAAATTCTTCTTCCTGTTCGACAGAACCGACTACATTACCAACAAGCGATTGTGCCGTTTTTGACACGGCATTTTTCAAGTTTTCAAAAGTATTTGAGAAAAAATTAAACATTATTTAATACCATTTTCATAAATAACTTTTGCAAGTACACCATTAATGAATGAAGAACTGTCTTCTGTCGAATATTTTTTAGCCAATTCAACCGCTTCATCAACAACAACCTTATGAGGCACTTCTTCAACATACATTAACTCTGTAATTGCAATTCTCATAATATCTTTGTCTATTTTTATTAATCTGTCAAAATCCCAACCGATAGCATACTCTTTAATTTGCTTATCAACTTCGTTATGATGTTCTTTAAAAGCATTAGCAATTTTTAAAGTATACGTTTGAACATCATTTGTATTTTCAAGTGTAGTAAATTCTGCAATTTCAAGAGCCATAAGAGCCTTTTCAGCAATTTCCAATAATTCATCAATTTTATCCTTCATATCAGAAGTCATTGGAATAGGAACAGGAACATTTGATACACCTATCGGTCTTGCAAGATTTGTTTCATGATCAGCTTCGTATTCATCAATAGCCTGTTTCATATCAATTAACGGGCCAACTGTTAATTTTAAGTCATTTGTTGCATTATTTGTTAAAATACGAACGGATTTTAACAAAATTTCATTAAAATCTTTTGTAGAATATTTTGATATAACTTTTTCAAATTGTGAAAACAAAATTAATGCTAATTCTCTAGCTGCTCTGCGTGCTTGCATTCCATGTACCTCTTTAAAAATATCTCTATAAAAATATTAACACAAATTTTTTTTCATGGTATATTTCAATTAGGAGTTTAAATTTAAAAGAAAGGCAGACAAAATGAAAAGAGCTATTGTAGTGGTTATTGACTCAATGGGTATCGGAGCAATGCCTGATTGCAGAGATTTCAACGATATTCCTGAATGCAACACATTAAAAAATGTATGTAAATTTAATGACGGATTGAACGCACCAAACTTATCAAAATTAGGTTTAGGCAATATCCAAGATTTTCAAGGAATAGCACCCGAATCAAATCCGATTGGTCAATATGGTACAATGAAAGAAAAATCCAATGGTAAAGATACAACAACAGGTCACTGGGAAATGGCAGGTATTGTTTTAAAAGAAGCATTTAAAACCTTTACACAAACAGGTTTTCCTCAAGACATCATTGACGAATTTGTAAAACGTACAAATTGTGGCGGAGTTTTAGCAAATTGTGCAGCAAGCGGAACGAAAGTTATTGTTGACTACAATGATGAACATCAAAAGACAAAATATCCAATTATATACACAAGTGCAGACAGCGTATTTCAAATTGCGGTAGATACAGATTTAATTCCATTATCAACACTATATGAATGGTGCCAAATTGCAAGAAAAATGTTTGACGACATCGGAGTTACTGTATCTCGTGTAATTGCAAGACCATACCACGTTGTTGACGGAGTTCCTACACGTATAGGTAAAGACAGACGTGATTACGTTTTAGCACCTGACCAAGATACAATCTTAACGGATGTAGCAAACAACAATGGTACAGTAATTGCTATCGGTAAAATTGAAGATATCTTCTGTAAACAAGGTGTAACACACGCAATTCACACAGGCTCAAATACAGAAGGTCTTGAATTAACATTAAAAGCAATAAATGGAACTTTAGATTTAAAATCAATTGAATACAAAGCTGTTCCAAATGCAGATAAATCATTTATATTTACCAACTTAGTAGATACAGATATGCTATATGGTCACAGAAACGATGCAAAAGGCTATGGTAAAGCAATAGAAGAAATTGATACATATATTCCAAAATTTATTGAAGCAATGGGTGATGAAGATTATCTTGTAATAACGGCAGATCACGGTTGCGACCCAACGGTTCCCGGAACTGACCATACAAGAGAATATGTACCAATTCTTATTTACAGCAAACAGTTACAACCAAAAGATTTAGGTATGCTTGAAGGTTTTGACTCAATAGCTAAATTTATAAAAGAATGGATTTTTTAAATTTTTGTTTTATAATAAGCATATAGAAAATAATTAGCGTGTCACATAAAAAAAGGAGAAACACATGAACGTAACAGTAGAAGATAGCTGCATTGCATGCGGTGCTTGCGAATCAATTTGCGAAGCAGTATTTACAGTATCAGACAAAGCAGAAGTTAATGCTGCAAACGTAGAAGCAAATGCTGATGGTGTTAAAGAAGCAGCAGAAGCATGCCCTGTTGGTGCTATCGTTGTAGAATAATCAAATATTTTACAGTTAATAAAAAGTCCAAATGTAAATATTTGGACTTTTTTTATTGCGAAAAATAGCCAGTATGATATAATAAATATAGAAAGGGCTAAAATATGGTATATGGTATCGGAAAAATTGACTCAGCTTACAGATTAATGAACTTGGCAAATTCACAAATGTCAATGTTAAACAATATTGGTTCAAATACTGATTTAAACAGCCTTCACAAAATGGATATGTTTTATTCATTAAATATGGAAAAAGAAAAATTTAACTACAAAATGTTAGATAATCTTGACAAAATGAATAAAAAAATTGTTGAAGAAAAATTTAAAAACAAATAAATTAAATAATATATAAAAAACGAGGTTGCATCGCAACCTCGTTTTTTGCTTGTATATTAAATTTGCTAGCCTTGTTGACAGTAAGTGAAACTTCTTTGAATATTTGCGTCAATAATACCTTTTACTGAGTTATAATCATTTGTTAATGATGAATATTCAGTTTGCAATTTTGTCATTTCTTGATCCATTTGTTTTTCTTTTCTATGGATTTTTCTCATTTCATCATCATAGAATGTTTCAGCTTTAGCTCTTGTTTCTTCGTCGGCAACTTCTTCATATAAATCTTCATTATTTTTCAATATGTCTCCATTTACTTTATATGTGCCATTTTCCAACTGTTCTTTTATGTTGTTAGTATTTTCAACAGTCCAACCTTTTGAAACTAAGGCATCATACAATTTCTTATAACAATTTGCTTTTTGTGCGATTGTAGAAGTTGAGTTTGTCTTTGTTTCACTAGCTGAGGCAGACTTAGAAACATAATTTTTGGCTTCATCAAATTTTGCTTCATTACCCAGTGTACTTTTACAAAACTTCTTCAATAAATCTTCATATTCACCAATTGTTCTGCTTTTGCTATTCTTAAGTATCATGACATCGTAGTCCTCTTTAAGAGCACCATTATTTGTCAAACCTGCATTGGCAGAGTTATTTAACGCAATTCTTAATAAATCTTTAAATACTGTTTGAGTATTTAAATTCATGTGGTCTGAAGCATCACCCCAAGTTGAAGTTGCCCATGTTGCAGCATATGTAGTGTTAGCATTTTGGTCATTTCCGGTAGTTGTTCTCCAATTATTACCAATATCATTAGCAAGCTTATTTACATGTTTTTTCATTTCTTGAGCAGCTTTTGAATCACCTTTTAGTCCCATAGAATCTAAAATTTTATTCATAAATGCCGTACCAATAGCAAGTATATTTCCCGCTGCTTCACCACGAGGTTCACCACTGGTATTATCATCGTCAGCAATTCTTATTTCAGTTGTACCATTTTGACCGTTAAATATTTGAAGTAATGATTTACCGTTCATGTTATTAGCAGCCTTGTCATTACCACCGGCACCTTTAATATCTGCCGACGAGATAGTCATTGTATTCAAAAGTTCTGAGACTGAAACAATAGATTTTGATGCAGGATATTCTCCATATTTTTGATAAAACACTTTTAAATTTTCTTTGTCTTCGGCAGTCAACTCAACTCCGGAACCTTTTGACCCTTCTGCACCGTCAGCACCATTTAAAGCTTTTACAATGGCATCAGCATTTGCAGGATCAGCCTTACCAACAAAATCAGCAAATGACATTTTTAATTCATTTGGTTTTCCTGAGGCTGCAAGACCATATTTTTCTTGGTCTGCAACACTTAATACAACACGACCGCTTTCGTTTGTAATAATATTTATTGCACCAATACTATTTATAGCTGCATCACCCATAAGCGAGCTATATGACAAATCGGATACATCATCTTTTAACTGCATTTTTGTTGCATTTAACATTTTATTATATCGTTCTGATACATCATCTTCGTCACGTGCTAAAATCATATTCTGATTTGATATTCTTTGCATCTTTGCCGATACGTCGCTTTGACGTGCAGTGATAAATAATAATCTTGCTTGTGATGCTGCTAAACCCATAACGGCTCCTTTTTGTTTTTACATAATATATGTTATCGGTATATACTATGTATTATTACCAGCAACACCTTGATAAAAGGCTTTTTTGATATTTTTACTCTTATTTATCTCCGTGTTACATGTATATAAAGGCTATTTATTCATGAAAATTGCCTATTTTCATGGTAATTATATCATGAAAGTTTACAATTGTTAACATGTTAATTAAAAATTAAATAACATTTTTGATAGCTGTACATAAATTTGGTTTTGTTTTCTTTTTAGTTTTAATTGTTCTCTTTTTTTATTAAAGCAAATATAAATAGTACTTAATTTCTTTTAAAATATGTTGTTGTCCAGATGCGTAGATGAAAATGCAAAAGAAGAAGCAAAAGAATTCTACGATATGGAAATGGCAAAAATCAAGAGAAAAGAAAAACAATTAGATAACGACTTGACAAAA
>DFEL01000112.1 GCA_002369055.1 Cyanobacteria bacterium UBA3803 | reverse complement strand
TATCTTTCTAAATATTTATCAAGTTCCCATTGAGAAACATATATTCTGAATGAATCCCATTCTTTATATTTTGTTTCTGTAAATTCTTTAAAAATATGTTCACCCAAAGCCTCTTTTGCCACTTTAGACTTTTCCAACAGTGCTAAAGCTTCTGCAAGACTACCGGGTAGAGAGTCAATTCTTTTTCTTTTTCTTTCCTCAGGAGTTAAAGCATATATATTTGCACCAACTTGCTTTGGAGGTTTTATTTCATTTTTTATACCGTCAACACAAGCACCCAATATAACAGCAAATGCCAAATAAGGATTACAAGAAGGATCAGGAGAACGAAGCTCAACACGTGTAGCATTTCCACGCTTTGCAGGAACTCTCAATAATGCACTTCTGTTAGCCAAAGACCAAGCCAAATAAACAGGAGCTTCATATCCTGGTACTAAACGTTTAAAACTGTTTACGGTTGGATTTGTAACTGCCGTAATACCTTGAACATGTTTTAACATACCACCTATTGAGTGCATAGCAATATCTGATAACCTAGTATCTGTTGTTTCGTCAAAAAATGCGTTTTTCCCATCTTTAAATAATGAAACGTTGCAGTGCATTCCCGAACCGTTTATTCCGTAAATCGGTTTAGCCATAAATGTTGCGTGCAAACCATATTGAGCGGCAATTGCTTTAACTGCTATTTTAAAAGTTACAACATTATCTGCAGCAGTTAAAATATCAGCATATTTAAAATCAATTTCATGTTGGCTGTCTGCAACTTCGTGATGTGAAGCTTCAATGTCAAAACCCATTTCTTGCAAGGTCAAAACAATTTCGGCACGGATATCTTCACCTAAATCATCAGGTCCTATATCATAATATCCTGCACTATCAACTTTATCTCTGGTAGGATGATTTTCTTCATCACGTTTAAATAAGAAAAATTCTACCTCAGGCCCCATGTTCATTGAATAACCTAATTTTTTTGCTTCCGCCATCATTCGCTTTAAATTACATCTTGGACAGCCTTCAAATGGTGTTCCGTCAGCATTATGAATATCACAAATCAAACGAGCAGTGTTTGTTCCGTCAAATTCTCTCCAAGGCAATATAGCAAAAGAATTTTTATCGGGATAAAAATACATATCTGAAGTTTCAATATTTCTAAAGCCCTTAATGGAAGAACCATCTAACATCATTTCATTTTCAAGAGCCTTATCTATATGCTCGGAAGGAATCGTTAAACTTTTAACTTGACCATTAATGTCTACAAATTGCAATTCAATAAATTTTACATTTTTTTCTTTAATAATTTTTTTTATTTGAGCATCCGTAATATCTTTACCATCTAATGGTACATGTTTGAAATCTGTTTTCATTTCCAATCTCCTTTTTAATCTGATAAGAAAAGTTTAACATAATTTTAGCATGCCTTTATATAAGCTTAATAAATCATAAATTTGTATGATTTTATTTTTTTTATCGACTGCTAATATAACACTATACTCCTTAGAGACGACGATACACATATCCCTAATCAATAGCCGTGACTTTTTGTTCATGGCTTTTTTTTTGCACTACTCACCACTCACTACTCACTACATGTCATTACGAGGAGTGTAACGACGAAGTAATCCAGTCGAACTAATGGATTGCCACAAAAATCAAAGATTTTCTCGCAATGACATGTTACCGTTCACTCACTACTCACTACTCACAACTCACTACTCACTACTAACCATTCACTTTGTTTAACGTGATTTTTTACTTTGTTACAGAAGTGTTACATTTTAGAGGCAATAATTATATTAAAATTCAAAATATTAGTATATAATTATTTTATGAAAATTGTTACAACAGAAGAATTAATTAATTACAAAATTTTACCGTTTAATATTTATACGGAATTTGGCGAAAAAGTTTTTTCGTCAGGAGAAATCCTTACTCCCGGTAAATTACTGCAACTAAAACAACTTTCAATAATATACAGAGATGACGATAACAGTCTTGAAGTAGACCAAAACGCAACAGACGAGTACGATTCTGAAGGCTACGTTGAAGAAAGTTATACCAAAACGGAACGCAATAATGAATCAACTGATATTGACGCAATTTTCGAAGAATATACAAAAATAGCAAAAGAAAAAAATAAAGTAGTTGAAGTATTTGATATGAGTCCTAATCAAGTACTTAAAAGTAATACTATTGTTGACGAAATAAGCATTTTAAATTACAAAGGACCTGTAAATAAAAAATCAAAAATAGACCCACAAAATCAAATAAAATTAAAAGCCTTTTATCACGAAACAATTTCAGGCATAAGTTCTCGTTCTTACGCAGAAACTGCAAATTTATTTTTAAACATTCGTGACAAAATATTACAAGATATAATATACAGAAGCAACAGTGTAGTGTACTCATCTCAGGTAAAACTTATTGGTGAATATCAAAAATGCCATGCACTTAATGTTGCTATTCTGGCAGGTATTATTACTCAAAAAATGGGCATGAATGAAACAATGATATCTGATGCGGTACTGGCAGGATTATTACACGATATAGGAAAAATAAAAATTGACCCTGATATTGTCAACAAGCAAAATCCGTCACCTTCAGAGCAACAAACTCTCCAGTATCACACATCTATCGGATATAAAATTTTAAAAGAAGATTTAGAAATGCCTGAAAATATTGCTCTGGTAGCATTAGAACATCACGAAAACAACGACGGCTCCGGCTATCCAATGAACAAATCCGGTGATTTAATTTCTAAAGAAAGTCAAATTATACATATTTGTAACTATTTTGATAATCTATGCTTTAACAGAACTAAATTACTCGTAAAAAATACAAAAGATGCTGTACGACATTTACTTGAAATGGGAACAAAAAATTTCATGCCTGAAGCATTATACACATTTATACACATGTTTAGTTACAACGACACAACCAGCTTTGAAGATATGATTTTATAATTATACTTTTTGTAATCTTGCATAATTTGCATCCATTGCCTTTTTACCAAATTTTGCAAATTCTATTGTATACATTAAACTTTCACCGACTTCAATTACATCAAGAACTTCACCAAAACCAAGATGCTCGTGAAAAACTTTTTCTCCTTTTGAAAAGAAATATTGAATTTCGTCTTCTTGTTTTTTACGTTCTTCATCTTTTATTCGTTTTTGTTCAAGTTCTTTTTGCTTCTGGGCTTCCATAAGGCGTTTTACTTTGTTGTCGGCAAGAAAGGCTTTAATTTTTTCTTCTTCTTTTTGCTTATTTATAGCCGATTTTTTGACAAAAACTTTGTTTGGAGTTCTTTTGACAGAACTTGCAGAATATTTTGGACTTTCGTATTTTTGTCTTGAAGGTGCAACAAAATTTGCACCAAAACCGGTAGTTGGTTTTACATAACCATCAGAATCAGACGTTGCACGAATTTTTTGAACTGCACTTTTAAATGTTGATTGACTTGTTATAGAACTTGAGGACGATAATGTATCCAGTAAATCTGACGGTATTTCTTCCAAAAATCTGCTTGGATTATAGTATTTATATTCACCCCAGCATTGTCTGCGTTTTGCAGATGAAAGATAAAGTTCCTGCTCTGCTCTTGTAACTCCTACATACATTAACCTGCGTTCTTCTTCAAGTTCACTTGGAGATTCAAAAGTTCTTATATGAGGAAATGTTCCTTCTTCCAAACCTGCAAGAAATACAACAGGAAATTCCAATCCTTTGGCAGAATGTAGTGTCATAAGAGTTACGTTATTTGCTATAACATCCATACCGTCAATATCAGAAACAAGTGCTACTTGCGATAAAAATTCACCTAACACATTGCTTAAATCTTCAGGCTCAAAATCAGATGCAACATTTATTAACTCCTGCAAGTTTTCAATTCTAGCCTCATCTTCAGGAGTTCCTTCCGATTGAAGCATTCTTATATAACCAGTTTGTTCAAGCACTAATCCTAAATATTCGGGTAATTTATAAGTATTCGAAACACTTTTCAAATTTTCAATTAATGATTTAAATTCTTTAAATTTTGTCTTTGTTTTTTCGTTTAATTCTGATTCATCAATAATATCAATAGCAGACATTAAACTCATATCGTGTTCATCTGCAAATTTTTGCAAATTAGTTACGGAAGTTTCTCCTATTGCACGTTTTGGAACATTTACAATACGTTTAAAACTTTGCGAGTCATCCATATTATAAATTAATTTCAAATATGCAACAGCATCTTTAACTTCTTGTCTGTCATAGAATTTCATACCGCCATAAACACGATAAGGAATCCCTTGTGCCATGCACGCTTCTTCTATGGAACGTGATTGAGCATTTGTTCTGTATAGTATTGCATAACGATTATAATCTTCATTACTTTCTGCTTTAATAGTGCTAGCAATAAAGTTTGCTTCGTCAGAATCATCTTGAGCCTCGTAGTAATGTATTTTTTCTCCATCACCTTTTTGCGAGAATAAAACTTTATCCACACGTTCTTCATTATTTTCTATAATCGCATTTGCGGCTTTTAAAATATTTTCTGTTGAGCGATAATTTTGTTCAAGTTTTATAATTTTTGTATTTAGGAAATCTTTTTGAAATCCCAAAATGATTTTATAATCAGCACCACGCCAACTGTAAATAGATTGGTCAACATCACCAACTACACAAAGTGAACGTTCTGCAGGAATTTCGTCAAGTAAATTTGTAAATAGCATATTTACAAGTTTATATTGTGCAACGTTTGTATCTTGAAACTCATCAACAAGAATATGAGTAAATCTTGAATAATATTTTTCTCTTACATCTTTGTTTTGTTCAAAAAGTTTTACTGCAAGCATAAGCATATCATCAAAATCTATTGCATTATTTTTATTTAAAGTATTTTCATACTCTTCAAAAATTGCAGCGATTTTTTGAGCCTTGAAATCTCTTGCGAAAGTTGCAAACTGGTTGGCATCTTCCATTTTATTTTTAGCATTTGAAATAACTGCTCTTACATATTTAGGCTGATAAACTTTATCATCAATATTTAATTTTTTAATCGCATTCTTTACAACAGTCATGCAATCGGAATCATCATATATAGTAAAATTTTTATCAAGTTTTCTACCTGACGGAAAAACATAATTTTCAATATCTTGTCTTAAAATTCGCCCGCAAATACTATGGAATGTTCCAACCCACATATATTTAACAATTTCTTCACCTAAAATTGAAGAAAGTCTTTCTTTCATCTCTTTTGCAGCCTTGTTTGTAAAAGTAACAGCAAGAATTTCTCTGGGTTTTACGCCGTTTTGAACTAGATATGCTATGCGTGAAGTCAAAACCTTAGTTTTACCTGAGCCTGCCCCTGCAAGCACCAATAAAGGTCCTCTTGTAGTTTTAACAGCCTCAACTTGCCTTTCGTTAAGATTATCTAATATATTTTCCATATCCCCTATTCACAAAATTATTTTTATGCTATCATAATTATAATAACAAATAAATAAATTTGCAAAAGGTAGGGAAAATGGCAGAAATGGAAACAATTAAATTATTAGGTGAAGGTGAAGGCGAAAGTCAAGGTTCAATTATGGTTCCTATTGATGACTTAGACTCAGTTTCAGACGATTCACCAAATACGGTTGACGAACTTGCTATGGAATTAGCAACAATTCAGCAATCTGCCAAGAAAATTGCGGTTATCGGCAGCAGAAACCTTGCAATTACCCACCAGCAAATTATTGAAACATTAGTTACAGCACTTGCACAACAAGGCAATACTATCATAACTTCAGGTGGTTCTTCGGGTACTAACGCAGCAACTATTCGTGGTGCAATGAAGGCTAATCCTGATAAATTAAAAGTTATTTTACCTCAAACAATAGGTCAACAACCTTCTGATGTTCAAGACCAATTAATCGGTGTTCCTAATATCGTTGAACACCCTGACAGAGCAATGATGACTTTGGCAGACGCTTCAAGAGTTTGTAACAGAGAAATTATTGATGATTGTAACCAATTAATCTGTTTCTTATCTCACACAAGTAAAACTTTACACGGTGCTATTGAATACGCAGAAGAAGGTCATAAAGTTATTACTGCTTTCTACCTTGATTAGTCATGGACTTTATCAAACAACTTACAGGCAAAAATAAGCAAGATTATGAGCATGCTGCTGCACATATCATAGATAATGCTGATGTAAAAACTTTTGAAGAACTTGTTTCAAAAGAAGATTTTTTGTTCGACTTTATTAAACAAAATGCGGCAAAAAGATTACAACAAGCATGTAATGAAAATAACTACAAAAACTTATTAAAATTTTTAGATTTTTATTCTCCTTCTTATGACACTTTTATTGCAGAAACTCTTGCAAAATTTGGAGATGAAACAATAAAAGCCAAAATGAAAAATTTATTAAACGATGGCACCGAAAGTGAAAAATCTTATGCCGCAAAATATTTTTCATTTGTAAGAGATGAAAGTGTTATTGATTTATTGAAAAATTATTCTTATACCGAAAACGAAGCATTAGCATTTAATTGTGCAACAGCACTTTCAACATTAAATGAAAGAACTTGTATTGATAGTGCTTATGAAAAATTAAATTCTAAAGATGATTTTGAAGTACTTTCTGCGGTAAAATTTTTATCTGCTTATGGGGAAAACAATTCACTTGAAAAAATTTTTGAAACAATGAAAAAATCTTCCGTATCTGAATATATAGCAAGCGAAATAGGCTATATGGAAAGTTTTTTAAACCTACTAAACACGAAACACCATGAAAATACTCTTCTTGCAATAAACAACATTTTACAAGGTTTGGGAGAAATTATATCTCTCAGTAACGTATTTTCATTCCAACTTTACGAAATATTTGAACAATTGATATTTTCAGAACCAAATGCAAAAAATGCAATAATACTTCTTACGGCTAAAAATAAATTTAACCAGCTAACCGAAAACGATGAATATCTGTTTGATGAAGACAAAAATACAAAAGACGAAGTTAAAGCAATAAAAGACTTGCTTAATAATAACATTGACGATAATTTAGACAATTTCATACAGTCTGAAATATATGAAGACAGTGATTTTGTCTTTACAGCGATAGAATTGATTAAAAATCCTGAAATTATCAGACCATTATTAAGTTCAAAAAATCAAACTTTAATTTTAAAATCAATAGAGGTTATAAAATCACTAAAAGATTTATCACAAAACGACAAAGATATTGCATTAGCAAATGTTTCAGATGAAAATATAAAACAAATTATACAAGCATTATAGAGGGAAGAATGGAATTTACTGAAAAAACATTATCTACAAAAAGAGTTTATGACGGGAAAGTAGTATTTGTGGATTACGATGACATTGAAACATCAGACGGACACAAAAGTTTCAGAGAAGTTATAAGACACCCCGGAGGTGTTGTTATAGTAGCCGAAAAAGACGAAAATACGATTTTAATGGTAAAACAATTTCGCTACCCTTTAAAATCAGTATCGCTTGAGTTGCCTGCGGGTAAACTTGAATACGGAGAAAACCCAAATGATGCAGCACCAAGAGAATTGGAAGAAGAAACAGGATATATTGCAAAAACTTGGAAATCTTTAGGATATATTTACACAACTCCAGGAATCTGCGATGAAAAATTATATTTATATTATGCAAAGGATTTAACATATACAAAACCTAACCCTGATGAGGGTGAAATAATACAAGCTTTGGAATACAATATAGATGATGTTTTTAATATGATTAAACATGGTGAAATAAACGATTCAAAAACTTTATGTGCATTACTTAGAGCATACAAAATTGAGGGATAAAATGACTATAAAACTTGTAGCAACTGACATTGACGGAACTATTTTAAAATATACGGGCGGGTTCAACCAAGAAGTAATTACTTGTATACAAGATTTAGATAAAAGCGGAATAAAGGTTGTTTTGGTTACAGGCAGAATGCATAAATCCGCACAAAAAATAGCGGATGAACTTGGTTTAAAAACTCCTATTGTTTCTTATCAAGGTGCATTGGTACGTAACAAAGAACAAGTTTTATATGAAAAATATATTCCAAATGAAACAGCAAAGAAAATTTTAGATTGGGGACTTAAGCAAGATATACATATAAATTTGTACATGAATGACGATTTATATGTAGAAAAAGAAAATGACTTTACTCGCAAATACGCAAGCCACCAACATATACCGTTTAATGTACAGCCTTTTAATAGTATAACTCTTAATAACGTTAATAAAATTCTTTTGATTGACTACGAAGATGCAGAAAAGGTTTCAAGAGTAGCAAACCAACTTCAAAAAGATTTTCCTGAATTATACATAGTAAAATCAACAGACTTTTTCTGCGAAGTGTGCCACAAAGAAGCAACCAAAGGTGACGGCTTAAAATGTATTCAAGATTTTTATGGAATAACAAAAGATGAAACACTTGCAATAGGCGACCATAATAACGATTTAGAATTATTACTTTCAGGCGGAATTAAAGTTGCAATGGGTAATGCAACTGAACAATTAAAATCTATTGCAGATTTTGTAACCGATACGGTAGAAAATAATGGTTTTATTAAAGCAATTGAAAAATTTGTAAAAGAAGGTGCAAATGTATAGAATTGGAATGGGTTACGATATTCATAAACTTGAAGATAACAGAGATTTGATAATAGGCGGTATAAAAATACCTTACGAAAAAGGGCTTTTAGGACATTCTGACGCAGATGTTTTAATACACGCAATAATAGACGGAATGTTTGGAGCGTTAGCACTCGGAGATATAGGTACACATTTTCCGGATACGGACAACGAATACAAAGATGTATCAAGCATCTTATTATTAAAAAGAGCCCTTCAACTAATTCAAGATGAAGGCTACACAATAAACAATATTGATTGTAATATTATTGCACAAGAACCAAAAATGAAACCTCACATATCAAAAATGCGTGAAAAACTTGCAAAAGAACTTATGATTGATGTAAACTTAATTTCAATAAAAGCAAAAACAAACGAAAAAATGGATGCAGTCGGAGAAAAAAGAGCCATTGAAGCACATGCCGTTGTAATGCTGAGAAAGGAAATATAATGAAATTTTTACACGCAATGATAAGAGTAAAAGATTTACAAAAATCATTAGATTTTTATGAAAAATTACTAAATATGACTTTTGTAAAAAAGAAAAGATTAGAAGATTGCGAATTATACTATCTTGAAGATGAAGAACACACCGCACAGATAGAATTAACTTATAATGATGAAACTCCAAAAAACGGTTACGAAAACGGTAATGCCTTCGGACATTTTGCTTTTTCTGTTACATCAATGAATGAGTTTACCGAAAAATTGCATTCTTTAGGCTATGAATATTTATACGAACCTTATGTAATATTTAGCGGAACAAAAATTGCATTCGTAAAAGACCCTGACGGAAATGAAATAGAACTTATTGAAAAAAATCATGATTAGTAAAATTAAAACATACATTCAAAACTCAATTTCTACTAAAGAAAAATTATTGCAAAATGAGGAAATATTGCAAAAAATTCAACAAATTAGTGAAGAAATTACGCAATCACTAAAAAACGGTAATAAAATTCTTTTTGTCGGAAATGGCGGTTCAGCAAGCGACTGCGACCACCTTGCAACAGAATTTGTTTCTCGTTTTTATAAAGACCGACACGCTTTCAATGCTATTTCACTTACATCAAACAATGCTCTTATAACAGCATTATCAAATGATTTCAGTTACGATAAGGCTTTTTCAAGACAAATAGAAGCAATAGGCAAAAAAGGAGATATACTTTTTGCACTTTCAACATCCGGAAACTCAAAAAATATTATTGATTCCATAAATATAGCAAATGAAATGGGACTTTTAACAATAGGTTTGACAGGACAAAATCAATCATTAATGGATAATATCTGCACTATCCTGATAAAAATACCTTCAACAGAAACTCCCAATATACAAGAAGCACAAATGACTCTTGGACATCTTATTTGTTTACTTGTTGAAGAAGAATTGTTAAACCAGTAAAATGCTACTAAATACTGCTTTTTAAGAGATTTAGTATATATAATTACGTAACATTTCTTAATATTTCACTCCATGCCTGCAATTTTTAAATTCAAAAATACTTTATATAAGTGTAAGAGATATTTATTTAAAACACACACGGAGGATTATTAAAATGTTTGGACAAATCGGAGCTATTGACGCAGTTGGTAAAATTGATGATAATAAAAAGTTGCAAAAACAACAAGAACAACCACAAGTTGCATTTGTAAACTCAATCTTTGATAATTTTGGTGGTAACTCTCAAGGTAGCACAGAAACTGCATTCAACGCTTAATATAAGCAAAAAGATTTAAACAAAAAGAACTTCATCTTTGATGAAGTTCTTTTTGTGCTTTAATTTATAAAATTTATCCAACCAATATACCCGCAATACAAGCAGAAACAAAACAAGTAAATGTTCCGCAAATTAATGCTCTCATACCTAATCTTGCGATATTTTTTCTTTGGTTAGGTGCAAGTTCACCAATAGCACCGATTTGAGTTGCAATAGAACCGAAGTTACCAA
>DFEL01000004.1 GCA_002369055.1 Cyanobacteria bacterium UBA3803 | reverse complement strand
GCATCCCTGTCATAACATCCAGAATTGGTTCTTTGGGTCTCCACAAAAAGTTAATTGCTTTTCGAACCAGATCATTCCCGAAATTATGGAAAGCTCTTTTGTTTTCTTTGAAATATGTTGAGGAAAGACGGTCGCCAATAACCATATCCGCTTTACCTTCAAGCACTAATCGGCATATTTCGGGCGCCACATCAGCCGGATACGTATTATCACCATCTACTATAAGATAACAATCTGCTTCTATATCCCTGAACATAGAACGTACTACATTCCCTTTGCCCTGCCGGTATTCATGACAAACAACAGCCCCCGCCTTTTGTGCAATTTGTGCTGTACTATCTGTTGAATTATTGTCATAAACATAAACAGCAGCATTCGGAAGAGCTGTTTTAAATGAAGAAACTACATCATTTATAGTTTTTTGTTCGTTAAAACAAGGCACTAAAACCGCAATTCTATTATTCATACAACCAATCCTATCTAGCAATAAGCTATTAGATTAATTATAAACCAAACCGAAGACCTCTGTAAATTTCATTCAACACTTCCGGATACCAGAAAGTGTAATTCCCATCATAAGGAATACAGAAAAACAGAAATTCTACTGCCAAAACTGCAAATGCTAACACTGTTATACAACATAGCAATATTTTTTTTCGATTGCCTGAAATTACTTCTAACCAAACCGCTATGGCAATAAAGGTATTTATACATAATAAATAATAGAAGTCAAGATGATATCTCTCTAATAAAAACGGTGTCCAATGCACATCAAATAATGTAATTATTATCGTGCTGATAATCATAAGAACGGTTATGAAAAACAACTTTTTTTGTTTCAACGATAGTGCAATCTCGTCGGAAAAAATTCTGACAGATAATAATAAAATTGGGAAATTGACAAAGACTCCGTTAAACCAAATAAAAGGAAAAGTCTCTCTAAAATCGTTTTTGGCATAAAAATTTAGAAATGAACTTATTAATATTTGTTTAACGTTAAAACGTTGTATAAAACTACCATAATCGTGCTGATCTGCTAACGTGAGCTGATAAGACTGTCCAAACTCAAATACGTTATCAAACCTAGCATAATTATACAGCATAAGCAAGGTACCTACTACTACGTATGGTAAAAAAAGGCATACTATTTTTTTTATCTTGCTGCGCACTGAAAAATGACTGCTCTTAAATAGCTGATAGACAACTGCTGCAATAATAATATTGGCTAAAGCAACAGGGGGCCGGCAACCAAATGCAAGAGCGCCCAGAAAAGCTCCTGCTGTCAAATAAATTGTGCTTCTCGTATCATCATTTTCAAACCAAGCTCCTTGCAAAAAACAGATAATACTCCAGAGCATCAGACAAACTGCTGAGACAATTGCTGTACAGTATAATGCAGGCGCTGAAATACTGTATCCTACACTCAAAATTGAAAAAACGGAAGATAAAAGCAAATACATGCTAAAAGGAAATTTTGGAAAAAAATTCTTACCCAAAACATAAAACAAATAGAAAAGGCCTATGATTATTAATGATGCAAAAAACTGTGTAGCCTGGTAACTTAACAATGCCTGGCCTGTTATCAACTTAAATGGGATAAACAAAATGATCGTCGGTACAATCCCAAAATACATATAATAGTGATGATTGTAATATGCTTCATCCCAGTGATATTTAATATCGAGTCTTTCTCTTTCGTCAGCATCATATGGATTTTCCA
Organism: Cyanobacteria bacterium UBA3803; assembly: GCA_002369055.1. Taxonomy (GTDB): domain Bacteria; phylum Cyanobacteriota; class Vampirovibrionia; order Gastranaerophilales; family Gastranaerophilaceae; genus UBA6984. The sequence goes on along the minus strand of DFEL01000004.1, from coordinate 1,506 downwards.
TGGCTTCCAAAGCCGGATCAATGTCGTTATTATCTATATACAGCCGCCCTTGCAGCAAAGCATCACCCATACGATCATACTGTTGCTTATCAGCTCTATATATCATAGTTCCATTCCAATAAGGACTAAGAGACATTGGTAGAATACAAAGTAAAACAACTGTAAGTAAAGTTATCAGAACAACAAAAAAATGACTTGTTCCAATATTACTTATTGAAAGATAATGCCATTTATTTGACGGTCTGATAAAAAAGATAAATAATAAAATGAAACAGACAAACAGCGTACTTACTATGTGCTGAACAGCCAATACAGTTTCCCTCCAAAACCAAACAAACGATTATTCAGTATCCCAGTTTTACCGTTTCAAACATCTTTCTAAAGCAATCAACATTCTTGTTAACATGAAACAAATAAAAAGACCCCAAACTAAAACTAATAAAGCATTTTTCGGATAAAGCAAAACAGGCTGGGTATACGTTTTAAAAACATTAAAAAAAATACCATTCAACAACCACATATACAACGAATCCCTGCCTAAAGCAGATAGTATCGACTGAAACCAGTGATCCTGTATTATTCTTAAAAAATCAGTTAACGCATATGTAAAAAACAAAATATAAAATACACTCATATTGATTACAATTGGTAAAATCCAGGCAGATTTTGTTGTATAAATCATTCCAGGGAAACGATACATTCCGTAAAAAGTAAGGATTACAAAAACAATATTGATAATAAAGCGAAAATATTTCATTTTTCTTTTACATACTTTATGAAAGCAAATATCAAACATTTCAAAAACTGAATATCTTGCGGCAACATACCCCACGCCAACACATGGAAACCACAGAATCAAATCAACAAAAAAACGTTTCAAACAATAAAAAGAACTGGCCTGGTTACCAAAAAAAGAAAATATGAATATGGGAACAATCACTAAATAAAATATATCCCGTAAAATATTATTATAGCGTACTAACAAATAATGAAAAGACGGCAATAAAAATAATATTGCAAGATAAAAAGCTAAATACCAGTGAAATGCAATAATATCCCCAACCACATGAAATTCGTCTAATCCAATCAGCGCCAGGCCTATGTTCTCTAAGCTAAAATCACTATATAATCCAGTTAAAACCGCAACAACAAAAAACAGAAAATATATTTTCCAGTAAACGGTCAATATCTTAAACGCTTTATGTACCGAATGAGAATAGTTTTTTTCAGAATTAAACCAAAATCCATAACCTGACAGGAATGCAAACATTGCAATACACATATTCAAAGAATGAGAAAAGTATTTTTCAAAAACTTGGAATGACGGAACACAAAATTCTGGAAGCCACAGATCTGACGAGGCAAAAAAATGTAAAACAAACAAGAGTATTATTGCAATACCTTTTATAGAATTAAATGTCAGAGAATCAAAATAACTTTTTCGCATCTTACTATAATCCTGATTAAATACGGTTAAAAGCTAAACGATTACAATCATTTCTTCTG
>DFEL01000007.1 GCA_002369055.1 Cyanobacteria bacterium UBA3803 | reverse complement strand
ATACTTTTTTTGAAATGCTTGGTAATTTCTCTTTTGGTGACTATTACAAAAAAGAAATTATTCCTTGGGCATGGGATTTTGTTACTAATGTTTTAAAACTCGACAAAGACAGACTTTGGATAACTATTTTTGAAACAGACGATGAAGCCTATGAAATTTGGCGAAATGTTGGTGTTCCTGATGAACGTATTAAACGTAAAGGTAAAAAAGATAATTTCTGGGGACCTCCAGGGGCTTCAGGTTCTTGCGGCCCTTGTTCCGAAATTCACTATGATTTAGGTGAGCAATTCAAATGCTCTGACGATTGCGGTATTGATACTTGCGAATGCGACCGTTGGGTTGAAATTTGGAACCTTGTATTTACAGAATTATATCAAGATGAAGAAGGTAATCAATCTCCGCTTGAATCAAAAAATGTTGATACAGGCATGGGATTGGAACGTATTGCAATGGTTTGTCAAGGAGTTACTTCCACTTTCGAAACAGATTTGCTAAGACCAATTTTAGATAAAGTTGTTGAAATGAGTGGTGTACCTTACAAAAAATCTGAAAAAACAGATATTTCTTTGCGTATTATAACAGACCACGCAAGATGCGTAACTTTCTTAATTAATGACGGTGTTATTCCGGGTAATGAAGGTAGAAGTTATGTTTTAAGAATGATTTTACGTCGTGCATTACGTCACGGCAAAATTTTGGGTATGGATTTACCATTTTTACACAAACTTGTAGATGTTGTTGTTGAAAATTACAGTGGTGCATATCCTGATTTAGCAAAAAATAAAGATAAAATTAAAGATGTTATTAAAAAAGAAGAAGAACGCTTTAACAAAACTCTTGATAGAGGTTATAAATTATTAAACGAATTTATTGAAAACAAAAAAAATATTGATGGTGAAAACGCTTTCAAATTGTATGATACTTATGGTTTTCCGTTTGAACTTACAAAAGAAATTGCCCAAGAAAACGGTTTAAATGTTGATGAAAACGGTTTTAAAGTTGCAATGAAAGAACAAAAAGACCGTGCAAAAGCCGCAACACAAAAAATTTCCGTAACTGGTGATATAAAATATGCTAAAGTTGAAGAAAAAGTTGGTGCAACAGATTTTGTGGGTTACACAGATTTAGAATGTAACGCTAAAATTCTTGAAACTCTTGAAGGTGAAGGTTACGTAGATGTTGTTCTTGACAAAACTCCATTTTACGCTGAATGTGGTGGTCAAGTTGGCGACAGTGGTGTAATTGAAAATGATACTTTGAAATTAGAAGTTTTGACAACATTCAAAGTAAATAAATTATTTGTTCATCGCTGCGTACTTGTAAATGGTGAAATTGAAGTTGGTTCAACAGTTCACGCTGTTATTGATAAAGAACGCAGAGGACAAATTAAAGTTCATCATACATCTGCTCACTTGTTGCAATCTGCCCTACAACATGTTTTATCAGGTGATGTCCACCAAGCAGGTTCACAAGTTGAAGAAAACAGAATGCGTTTTGACTTTACTTTTGATAGAGCCATGACAAAGCAAGAAATCCAAAAAACAGAAGATTTGATTAACGAATGGATTAGTCAAGATTTAGATGTAACAACAAAAGTTATGAATATTGACGAAGCAAAAGCAACAGGTGCAATGGCTTTATTTGGTGAAAAATATGAAGATGAAGTCAGAGTTGTTTCAATCGGCGAAGATGTTTCAAAAGAATTTTGTGCCGGGTGTCACGCATCTCACACAGGTCAGTTAAGACTTGCAAAAATAATTTCCGAAAGTGCAATTGCAGCAGGTACAAGACGTATTGAAGTTGTTGTTGCAAAAGCCGCTTTGAAATATTTATCAGAAAAAGCAAACGCAATTGATAAACTTGCAGAAAAATTCAAAGCACATTATGACGAAGTTGAAGCACGTGTTGATAAACTTGTTGAAGAAAATAAAGAACTTCAAAAAGAACTTTCAACCGTAAAATCAACTCAAGCAAAAGATAAGTTCAAAGAATTTGCAGCAAAAGCTATTGATATTAATGGCGGTAAATTATTTGTTCAAAAAATGGAACAATTAGACGCAAATGCTCTTAAAGAGGGTGTTGAAATGCTTGCAAACAAATTGGGTAATTCTGTAATCGTTGTTGTTGCAGGTACTTCAATATTTGTAAAAGTATCGGATAATTTTGTTGCAAACGGAGTTAATGCCGGTAATATAGTAAAAGAAATTGCAGCAGCAACAGACGGAAAAGGCGGCGGACGTCCTCAATTTGCACAAGGTGCAGTAAAAAATATTGATAAAGTTAATGCGGTTTTATCAAAAATAGAAACGGATTTAAAAAAATAATGAATGAACTAAATCTTTTAAATTTAGAAAAGAGTATAAATTCTTTGCGTGAATGTATTATTGATTATAAAAAAAATCCTGATACAAAAATAAAAGAATATATTGCTGATTCTTGTGTAAAAAGGTTTGAATATACCGTTGAAACATCTTGGAAAATTATGAAAAAATTTCTGAAGTTACAATATGGTAAATCAGACAAAGAATTGACCATGAACAACATTTTCAGATACATGGAAGGTTACGGAATTATTAAATCTTGGGAAACTTGGAAAAATTATTATGACCACAGAAACAATACAAGTCATGAATATAATAAAGAAAAAGCAAAAGAAATATTAAACATTGCAGAAAAATTGCTTGAAGATGCAGAATATTTATATAACAACTTATCTAAGGCACTAGAATTATAATGATAGCAGGCATAACCGAAACAGAAGAAAAAATAATAAAGAGTATTTTGAACGATTTTACCGATAAATATTCGTTTTATTATTATGGTTCAAGGGTTAAGGGTAATTTTGAAAAAACTTCCGATTTAGATATTTTAATAAAAGGCGATAGTAAAATTGATGTAAGTGAATTGGCAGAACTAAATCAAAAATTTGATAATTCAAAACTTCCTTATGTAACCAATTTAACAGATTATTACGCAATGGATGAAAAGTTTTATAATTTAATTGAAAAAGATTTAGTTCAAATTTTCTAAATTAAAATTATCTTTAAAAATATGAGTATCAATAATTTCATAATCGGCAATTAAATTTTCGTATTTATTGTCGATTATTTCTATAAGCGATAAAACGCAACATCCATCTTCATTTTGCTTTACGGAATTTTCAAGTGAATTTTTGCAGCAATCAATCAGATTTTTTATTTCGCAAAGTTCATCACTTATTTTATTTGATAATTCAATCAGGTCTGTCATTTAAAAATATTCCTTTCTCATTTATTGATATATATATTATTATCTGTGTTGACAAACCACAATCAACAAAGTAAACTGGTATAAAATCACAGTTTACTGTAATTTAAAAAATATAAGGTTTTACCATGACAATATTAAAAATAGAACGTTTGGAACATAATCGAATTTTACCTGAGTATAAAACAAGCGGAGCTGCCGGCATGGATTTATGTGCTGCAATAAATGAGCCTGTTACATTAAAACCGTTGGAAAGAACTTTAATCCCGACAGGTTTAAAAATTGAACTTGAACACGGATACGAAGCACAAATAAGACCTCGTTCAGGCATGTCGATTAAGCACGGAATAACTCTTATTAATTGTGTGGGCACAATTGATGAAGATTACAGGGGCGAAGTTTGTATTCCTGTTGTGAATATTTCCAATGAAGAATACACAATTCAACCTGATGAACGCATTGCACAAATGGTTATATCTAAATATGAGCAAGCAAAAATAGAAGTTGTAACAGAACTTTCTGACACACAAAGAGGTTCAGGCGGTTTTGGTTCAACAGGCAAATAACTATGCAAGCAATGCAAATTTAGCATTTAAATTATCTGATTTTTGTAATGCTCTTATATTTTCTGCTTTTGAATTAATGTAGTTCGTATTTTGATACATTTTAAATTAATAATTTACATTTTTAAATATTTTATTAAGAATTTAATTTTCTGTGCAGATAAGCTATTGTTTCAGGGAAGTGCTGCTGCAAATATTGAGAACGCATTGCCAAAACTTCATGAGTTTTTGCTGTCGTTAAAAGAGCATTACTTTCCGCAATAGTTTCTTTTCTACCGCCTATTTCACCGTTATAATGTGTTTCATGGTTAATAAAATATGCAATGTGGTTTCTTTGAGTATCAGGGAAAGCTTTATTAAATGCTGCTTTTTCTCTTTCATAAATTTCATTAAATTCTTTATCCATGAATACTGCTTTTTGAACAGTATTTTGAAGATTATTCATATCAACATCTTTCATATCTACGGCATGACCCAGTTCGTGCAATATAACAAATAGATTATCTCCGGTATGAATTGTACGCTTATCCTTGCCTGTTTGAGAATATGAACGTAAAACTTCTGTTGTACCTTCAAGTTCAGATACATTTTTCTTTAATTTTAAAAGTTCTTCACCGGGCATTTTTTTAAGAACTTTCATGATTTCTTCTTCATCACCAATAATTTCAACTCCTCTTTTAAAAGTTGCTGTTCTATCAGGATTATTCATATCTTTTACCGTTACACTGTCATCATCCGCAGTAATTTCATATTTTTCATTATTTTTTGAAGATATAAATTTATTTGGAGATACAACTTCAAAAGATTCACTGTTTTTAAGAAGAACTTTTCCGTTTTTATCCGTAATCTTGTAATCAGAAATTCTGTTGCCTTGCGGGTCATCTTCAAATAAATACTCTGTTCTTGTGCCATTTGAAGAAACCATGTCTTTCTTTATAGACATAATACCTGTTTTGGCATCAATTTTTCCCGAAGATATTTGTTTAACTTCACCGTTCGGATACATATATTTTATATCCATAACACCTTTTATTTGTGAAGGTTCAGTATATTCAGTTCTTTGAACTTTTCCGCTTTTATCTTTCACAATTCTGATTTCATGAGTTGCTTGATACATCCCATCAATTTTTTCATAACGTGTTTTTGCAGTGGTATTATTTCTAAAATCAGTAACTTTTTTTATTTTATATGATTTTTTATCCAAATCAACTTCTTTACTTGATTCCAGTGCATATCTGTTTAGGTTTTTATCAAGAATTTCTGTATAAGATTCTCTGTTATAGCTTTCAGCCTTGCAAGTATAATCACCTTTTGAATATTTATCACGTGCAAATGTTACACCTACTAATTCATCTTCGGTAAACATTTTTGCCATTTCATTTGCTTTTTTTGCAACTTTTTTAATATCTAAATCTTTTTCTTTTGCAACTTTAATAATATTATCGCCTTCTAAAGCACAAGTCGATAATTCTTTTATTTTTCCACGTTCTTCTGCTGTACAATTTTTATGTATGTCAACAACATTCGATTCAGAGAATTTATATCCGCCTCTGTTGTTTTTAGTAGATACTATGTCAGTTATTTGTTTTAATTCTTCAACAGGTCTTTTAATAATATTTTTAAAACAAAGTTGAGTAACATTATCCTGAGGTGCTAATTTCAGTGCATACTCGCATTTTTCAGGACATTCCGTCAAAGTATTTCTTATATCTTCTACAATTTTTGGAAATCTGAATTTTTTTTGACCTTTAAAAGATTCAATATCTTCAATACTTTTCATAACAGTATCTATGTCATACGTTTTTTGAAAAGTATCTTCTTTTAGACCTGTATCTTTTATTTTTTCAGGTTGCTTTTTTAATTCTGTTTTTATTGCCTGCTTGGCTGATATATTATTTATTTCCATTTTGCGTACCTTTTATTCTATTCTATTTTACACATTATATAAGTGTTTTGCAATCTGCACTATTGTTTTTGGGAAATATTGTTGTAAATATTGAGCACGTGCAGCAATATCCAATTCTCCGTTATAAGAGTTTAAAAGAGCATTTGATTCTGCAACTGTTTCTTCTAAACCGCCTCTTGGACCTGAATAATGCTCATTTACATCAATAAAGTAATTAATATGATCTCGTTGAGCATTTGGAAATGCTTTATTAAAGGCTTCTCTTTCTTTATCATAAACTTCTTGAACATCTTTACTTGCAGTTATGTCGTGATCACCGTTTTTGAAATCTTTAGCATGACCTAATTCATGAAGAACTGAATATAAATCATCTACAATATCAATTTCTTTTTTGTCAGGCCAATAGCAGCAATCATCCATTCTTTTCATACCTTTTAAGATATTTGTTGTATCTTTTAAGGCAATTAATTCTTCACCCGGAAATTTTTTCAACAAATTAACCATTGACTTTTTATCGCCTCTAAGCATTCTGCCAAGATTTAATTCGTTTTGGTAATTCGTTTTCATATCTCTTACTGTCATTGTATTTTCATCTTTACTTATTTTTACTTCATAAGATTTATCATTCTTACTTGTAATAAAAGTATTATCATCAATAACTTCAAGAGATTGAGAGTATTTTAAAAGTTGTTTACCGTTTTCATCCGTAATTTTGTAATCAATAATTCTGTTACCTTGCGGGTCATTTTCATACAAATATTCTGTTCTTGTTCCGTCTAATGACTTCATATCACGTTTTACGGATACAATTCCTGTTTTTTTGTCTATTTTACCTGATGAAATTTGTTCAACTTTTCCGTTCGGATAAACATTTTTTGCATCATAAACACCTTTAACTTCTGACATTGTCATATATTCTGTTTTTTGAACTTTTCCGTTTTTATCTTTTATTATTCTCACTTGATTTTCTACAATCGGATAACCGTCTTTATCTATATAAGAACGAACCTTTGAAACAGTGTTATTTCTCAAGTCATTTGTCTTTGTAACCATATATTCCTTACCTGCTTTTGAAGTATAAGAAGCAGTTTCAGCAATAGCCATACGGTTTAAATTTTTATCTAAAAGCTCTTGTTTTTCTACACCACTGATTGTAGAACCTGTCAAAACATAGGCGTTTTTAGGGTCGTATATATCTTTTTTAAAATAAATTTTGTCTAAAGTTCTTGTATTTTTGCCACAAACTTCTTCCATTTCATTAATTTTCTTGCCTAATTTTTGCAAATCTAAATTTTTATCTTTTGCGATATCTGAAATTCTGTCAACACGTAATGTTGTATCAGTTAAAGGTCTGATTCTTTCAAGTTCATTTGCAGGCATGTTTGCAAACTGAATTAAATTGTCACTTGTATATTTTAAGTTTCCGCTAACAGTTGTTTTCTTTGAAAATTCATTTGTAATAACTAAACTATCTGCTTTTCCGTAAGAAATTTTAGCCAAATCTTTACCCTTCATGTTAGGTAAAGCAGCCATTTCTTGCAAAGGTGCATATCTTTTAGGGTCTTTTTCAATATTTGTAATAATTACGGCAATATTTTGCTTGTTATAAACAGGTTTACCTTTTTTGTCATGGTAACTTTCCAATTGATTAGTAAAAGCCTGACGGTCATAACCTGCTCTTTCAAATGTATCGGGACGTGTTGCAGGATTAACGGGCGACGGCTTTTTAGCAGTTTGTAAATTAACTTTTGCCACACTACCAAAAGATACATTTTGAATCATCATT
>DFEL01000133.1 GCA_002369055.1 Cyanobacteria bacterium UBA3803 | reverse complement strand
TTTTATTAATCAAATATTATCACTCTTACCTTTTATTGTCTTTTCACAAATTCTAACAAGAAAAACGATTAAATATTGTTTCGTAAGAGGGGAAATAAGGAAAAATTTGCAACTTTGTTGCAAAAAAAGCTACCATTGGTAGCTTAAAAATTTTAGTATAGGACTCTGCCGAGAAAAACGATTAAATATCGTTTTTCGAGAGGGGAAATAAGGAACTTTTTTGCTTTTTGGCAAAAAAACCGCCAACGGCGGTTGAAAATTTTAGTATAGGACTCTGCCGAACGAAACGATTAAGTATCGTTTCGTGAGAGGGAAATAAGGAAATCTTTTTTGTATAAAAAAAAGGTTATTTCCGAAGAAATAACCATCAAAATTTGTGTATAGGGAAGGAAATAAGGAAATTTAATAAACACTAACTATTCGTGTCGATACGAATAACATGTTCTAATTCTTTTTTCATGAAACAAATAATATTAATAATTCATGGCATTATCTGTTGTCATACTTTGGCGATTTTGATTAAAACACATATCCTTTGTTTTTCGTTTTTTCTATCACCCACATTTTTTATATCGACACGGCTGCATGAAAACTTTAGGGTTTTGTTTTATCTTGTTACATAAGTTTACAATAGTTCTCAAAAGCCCCTTAATTTATAGTATAATACTTGTTAATAAGGAGTGTTATCATGGCTGATACTACAAAAACATTAATTTGCCCTGCTTGCGGAAAAGAAATGGAAAAAATATATATCGAGCGTGCTCAATGTTTTATTGATGTTTGCACAAACGGTTGCGGAGGAATATTTTTTGATAACAGAGAATTCAAAAAATTTGATGAAGACCACGAATCAATTGATGAAATAAAAAAAACATTAGAAGGCAAAGAGTTTAATAAAGTTGACGCTTCATATAAAAGAATATGTCCTGTTTGTGGAATGAAAATGATGAAAAATTCTACAAGCATAAAAGGGGAAATTATTGTTGACGATTGTTATGGATGCGGAGGCAAATTTTTAGATTTTGGAGAATTGGAAAAAATAAGAGCCGAGTATAAGACAGAAGAAGAACGCTCCCAAGATGTATTAAATTACCTAAAAGCAAGTATGGGCGAAGAATATGACGCAATGCATGCTCATAACAAAACAAAACAAAACAAAACTAAAAAAAGTGGCTTATTTAATAATATAATAGACAAATTTTTGTAGTGCATTTTTAAGGTAGTATTCATCCATACCAAAGCCTATTCTAAAAAAGTTTTCACATTCAAAAACAGATGCAGGAATTAGCAAAATTCCTGTTTTTTTTACTAATTGCTCGCAAAATTCTTCTGAATTTTTATCAGAATTATATTTAACACAACCAATTGCACAATTTATTGGCTCTTTTACCCAACAATAGCCTATTTTTTCCAAAAAATCATCAATTATTTTTTTATTTTTTTGTATAATGTTTAGATTTCGTTGAATAATTTTTTCTTCATTATTTAATGCCAAAGTTGCAACTGCATCATCAATAGCACTTATACTTATTGTATTATACTGACGATTTTTATTAACATTGTTTATAAAGTTTTCATCTGCACAAATCCAACCTAATCTTATACCCGCAAGCGAGTATGATTTTGACATACTGCCTGTAACAATGGACTTTTCATAAATATCAGCAAAAGATTTTGTATCCGGTAAACCTCTATAAGCCTCATCTGCAAAAATATAAGCATTATTTTTGTCTGCAATTTTTAAAAGTAAATTAATTTCATCATCAGATAAAACGGTACCTGTTGGATTATTTGGATTATTCACACAAATTAGTTTTGCATCTTTTGCATTTTGTTCAAGGTTTGCAATATCAGTAAGCACAACATTTGCACCATAAAACTTTGGTAAAGAATAAATTTGCTGATAACAAGGAGTAATACAGACAACTTTATCACCTTTATTTACAAATGTTTTCAAAGCAAGTTCATTTGCACCTATTCCACCCAGTGTAACGGTAATATTTTCAAGTTTTTTATTATCATAAAGATTAGAAATTGCCTGTTTTAAGGCTTTTGAACCATATAAATCACCATATCCAAGTCGAATATTTTTCAAATTAAGTTCACAGTCACAAATATTTTCAAGTTCTTTTATTGTCAAATTTTGAACGCAAGTTTGAGATAGGTCATATTTGGTTATATTTTCGTATTTTGCAATCCAATTTTCGAGTTTAAAATTTTCAACAAGCATTATTTTTTACCTGCGGTTGCAAATTTGTTATAAAGTAAATCTCGTCTTTTTTGAATATCCGGACTGTTTAGGTAATCTTCATATTTCATTTGGAAATTTATATATCCATAAGGAGAAATTTCAACAATTCTGTCTGCAACTGTTTGGATAAATTGATAGTCTTGAGATGTAAACAAAACTGTTCCTGTATAATCAATTAAAGCATTGTTTAAAGATGTAATAGCTTCCAAATCCAAATGGTTAGTAGGTTCGTCAAAAATAAGAACATTACTTTCCGCAATCATCATTTTTGCCAACATACAGCGAACTTTTTCACCACCTGAAAGAACATTAACCGATTTTTCAGCATCTTCACCTGAAAATAACATTCTGCCCAAATAGCCTCTTAAATAACTAATATGCTGTTCTTGAGAATATTGACCAAGCCATTTAATTAAATCCATATTCGAACCAAATAAATGTCCGTTTTCTTTTGGATAATATGAACGAGTTGCTGTTACACCCCAATTAATTTCACCGCTATCAGGTTCCATTTCACCTGCAAGCATTTTAAATAAAGTCGTTATAATTATTGGATTTTTAGCAATAAATGCAATTTTTTCACCTTGAACGACATCAAGAGAGAAGTTTTTAATCAACAATTCATCATTTAAAGATTTATTCAAACCTTGAATATGCAAAACATCTTTTCCCGGAACTTTTGAATATTTAAAATTGATACTCGGATATTTTCTTGTAGAAGGCTTAATATCTTCAAGAGTAAGTTTTTCTAACATATTTTTACGTGATGTTGCCTGTTTTGCTTTTGAAGCGTTTGCACTAAATCTTGCAATAAATTTTCTAAATTCTTCTGCTTTTTCTTCAATTTTTTTATTGCGTTCCTCTTTTTGTTTCATAATCAATGCACTTGCTTGTGTCCAAAAAGCGTAATTACCTGTATACAATGTAATATTTCTGAAATCAATATCAGCAATGTGCGTGCAAACTCTATCTAAAAATTTTCTGTCGTGCGAAACAACAATTACAAGGTTTGGAAAATCAATTAGGAAATCTTCAAGCCAAGTAATAGTTTTTAAATCCAAGTGGTTTGTAGGTTCGTCCATCAGCAAAATATCCGGAGTTCCAAAAAGAGCCTGTGCAAGCAATACTCTCACTTTTTCACTACCTGATAAATCCTTCATTAAACTATAATGCAACTCATCAGGTATTCCTAAATCCGATAAAAGTGATGAAGCGTTTGCCTCAGCCTGCCAACCGTCAAGTTCTGCAAATTCCGTTTCTAAATCCGCAACCCTTAAGCCATCTTCGTCGTTAAAATCTTCTTTTGCATATAAAGCTTCCCGCTCTTTCATAACATCGTAAAGATGTTTATGCCCCATAATTACGGTATCAAGAACAGTGTATTCATCAAATTCAAAGTGATTTTGCTTTAAAACTGCAATACGTTGCCCTTTTTTTATGTGAACTTCCCCTGAAGTAGGCTCTAATTCGCCTGATAAAACTTTTAAAAAAGTTGATTTTCCTGCACCGTTTGCTCCTATTAATCCGTAACAATTTCCGGGTGAAAATTTTATATTAACATTTTCAAAAAGCGGTTCAGAACCAAATTTTACCGTAACGTTTTCTGTTGTAATCATTTGTTATCCTTTATATACAACAAAAGTCGGACTTGTTAGCCCGACTTTTTATTCTTAATGTGCTAAAAATCTGAAATAAATATAAATTGTTGATGCTGTTAGCGAAATTAGTACCGCAGTTGCACCATACAATAAGAATTGCATAAATGTAATTTTATGATTTTTTGCAGCCGCATTTTCAGATACAATAACATTTGCCGCAGCACCTATAATTGTAAGGTTTCCGCCTAAGCAAGCACCTAAAGACAGACACCACCAAAGCGGGTGAGCATATTCAGCACCCATTACGGATTGAATATTTGCAATCATAGGAGCCATTGTAACAGTGTAAGGAATATTATCAATAATACCTGATAAAATACCTGAACCCCATAAAATTACCATTGCTGTTGCTGTTTCGGAACCGTTTGTAACATCAAGCAGCCATTTAGCCATTAACGCAATACCGCCTGAAGCCTCTAAACCACCAATAATAACAAATAAACCAATAAAGAAAAATATTGTGTTCCATTCAACGTCTTTTATTATATTTGTTGGTTTTTCAAACAATAACAAGAAACTTGCTCCTGCCATTGCAGATAAACTTGCAGGAATATGTGTCATATCATGAGTTACAAATCCTAAAATTACAAGTCCTAAAACAATTATACTTCTAATCATTCCTGCTTTGTCTTTAATCGTTTTACTGTTATCTAACTTCGCAATTTCAGCCATTTTTTCAGGAGCGGCTTTTAAATGCTTTCTGAAAAATAATATCATTGTACCAACTACTAATACCAAAATTAAACAAACAATATCAGTAAGTTCAAGTATAAAATCCATAAATGATAATCCTGCTGCACTACCAATGATGATGTTTGGAGGATCACCAATTAATGTTGCCGTACCACCAATATTTGAAGATAAAATTTCAGTAATCAAATATGGAGCCGGATTAATTTCTAACTTATCAGCAATATAGAATGTTATTGGCATAATTAAAATTACGGTTGTTACATTATCCAAAAATGCTGATGCAACTGCCGTGAACAATGCTAAAACAATTAAAACCCAAACAGGATGACCTTTTGTAAATTTTAATAATTCATTTGCAATCCAGTTAAAAACACCTGTTTCAGTTGAAATATTAACAATAATCATCATCGAAACAAGTAAGAAAATTACGTTAAAATCAACAAAATTGATAAAATAATGAGGGTCTAAAGAACCGTCAGGCAAAGTTTTATTTACGCTAACAAGTCCTAAAAACATAGTACAAGCCGCACCAATTAATGCAATAGTAACTTTAGGTATTTTTTCCGTTGCAATAAAAATATATGCAAGAATTAAAATAACCGCAGAAACAATAACCGCATTATTGCCGACTAAACTACTTAAAAATTCCATATTTGCTATCCTTTTCTATTTATATTTCCGATACCAAGAAAATAATAACATAAACATGAATAATCTTAAACAATTAAACATACCTTTACATGCCCGTATATTTTTTGTACGATTAAGAAAAAGAGGAAGATATGGCAGATAAAGATGATAAAGTTATAGATTTGTTTTCTAAAGTAAACAAAAATTTTACTCACGAAGAATTAGAACAAATAAAATTCTTTGAGGGGTTTCATTACGTAAAAATCAACAAAGACAAAAACAACAAAAAATTTAACGCATCACATTTGAAAAAATACGCCGAAGGTTGTCATTACATAGTTAGAGTAATGAGAGAAGTTGATGGTGAAGTTTGGATGTATAATTATGATGTTCGTAATGATGAATTATTCAAATTTATGGAAAAGTTTAACGAAAACAAACTTAACGGTACTATTATTGAAATTGATAAATATTTTCCTGAAGGATTAGCATAAATTGGAATTTTTTGAACAATATCACGAAAGTTTATATAAATGTTCAAAACCTTATCAATACGTTGGCGGAGAAATCTTTTCCTTCAACAAAAATTTTGATAAGGCTTCTGTTCGTTTTGCAATGTGCTTTCCGGATAAATATGAAATAGGTATAAGCAATTTAGGGGCAAGAATTTTATATAATCAAATTAACAAACAAGAACGCTATATGGCAGACCGTGCATACGCTCCCGAACCTGATTTTAAACCTGAAATATTGTATGGCGTCGAATCTAAAAGACCATTAAATGAATTTGATGTTGTTGGTTTTTCTATTCAATATGAATTGTCTTATCCTACAATTTTAAAAATGCTGGAAATGTCAAAAATTTCTATAAGAAACCAAGACAGACAAGAAGATGAACCTATCATAATTGCTGGAGGACCTTGCTGTTTTAATCCGTTACCAATGTCAGAATTTATAGATGTTTTTGTAATTGGTGATGGAGAGCAAGCCGTAATTGAATTGTGTGAAGTTATAGAAAAAACAAAAAAATTACCACGACAAGAACGAATTAAAAAATTATGTCAAATAAAAGGATTTTGGTCAGCAAGTGTTGGCGGAGATGTCGAAAAAAGAGTCGAACCATTAACATACGAAACTGCATTAACGAAACATCCGATTGCTTTTTCATCATCAATTCACGATAGAGCAATTGTTGAAATCCGCAGAGGTTGTGGAAGAATGTGCCGTTTTTGTCAACCCGGACACGTAACATTACCAATAAGAGAAAGAAATGCAGAAGATATTATAAAAATTACCAAAGAACTTGTAAATAACACAGGTTATGACGAATATTCTTTGTTATCACTATCTTCAAATGATTATTCAAATATTAAAGAAGTTATCAAAGAATTAAGCTGCGATTTTGATAAAAAGAAAGTAGGGGTATCGCTTCCAAGTCAACGCATTGACGGCTTTAATCTCGAGCTTGCGGAACTTACACAGACGGTTAGAAAATCAACAATGACACTTGCTCCCGAAGCAGGAAGTCAACGATTGAGAAATGTAATAAAGAAAAATATTTCGGAAGAACAAATTTTAAGTGCTGTTTTACAGTTATATGAAAATGGTTGGAGCAGAATAAAATTTTATTTTATAATCGGACTTCCGACAGAAACTCTTGAAGATATGGATGAAATGGCAGCATTAATGGAAAAAATCCGTTATCGTTGTCGTGGATTAAAACAGGAAAAAGGACTTAAACACGGACTTGATGTAACTTGTACATTGTCTATATTTGTACCAAAACCGTTTACACCCTTCCAATTTTGTCCGCAAATGGATTTGGACGAAGTTATGCACCATATCAACTATTTGAAAGAAAAAACCAAACACATAAAAGGTTTGAAACTTAATTATCACGAACGATTTGTATCACAAATAGAAGCAGTTTTAACACGTGGTGACAAAAATTTATGTAATTATGTTGAAAAATTGTATCAAAAAGGTTGTTATTTAGATGCATGGGGTGAATATTTCGACAAAAAAGTTTGGGAAGAAACAGCAACAGAATGTGGATTAAACTTAAAAACTCTTGCGATGAAAGAATTTGCAAGAAATGAAGATTTACCTTGGAATTTTATTAATGTCGGAATAAATAAGCAATGGCTAATTGATGAATATAACAAAGCATTTGAACAAACAACAGAATTTAATTTACAACCGACTTGCGAACATAAATGCGTAAATTGCGGGGTTTGTAACACTTTAAAAGTTCACAAAATACTTGATAAACCTTACGAAGCAAAAGATTACAAAAAATCAGAACACGTAAATATTGACCCGAGAACTGCTCCACACATAGAAACATTTAGATACAGACTAAAAGTAACAAAATCAGGTATTTTAAGATATTTTTCTCATCTGGATTGGCAAAATACATTTTTAAAAGCCATTTTACGTTCAGATTTGAAAGTTGCATTTACACAAGGCTTTAATCCGACACCTAAAGTTTCTATGGGTATTGCCTTACCTTTATTTATTGAAAGTAATTGCGAACTTGTTGATGTAGAACTTTTAAATGAAATTAGCACAGAAAGCTTTTCTAATGAATTAAGTAAATTTTTACCTGACGGCT
>DFEL01000041.1 GCA_002369055.1 Cyanobacteria bacterium UBA3803 | reverse complement strand
GGGCATAATCGGTGTTGTTGCAGCACTTACTTTGCCTAACTTAAACCAATCAACAAATAATAAGGAAAAAGTTGCTAAACTTCAGAAGTTATATTCAAACTTAAATGATGCTTATGGACGTGCAATTGCTGTTTATGGACCTATTGATGAATGGTTTGTAAATGATGGTAATGATGGACAAAAAAGAACAAAAAGAATATCAGAACGAATGCTTGAGTTTATGAAACCAACAAAAACATGGATTGATAATGATACTTATTGTGTAAATCTTGCAGACGGTTCATATATAGATTTTTATTATACTAATAGCAATGACTCAAGCAGTGTTACATCTTCAATTTTATACAACAAGTATGTAGGACAAATAATGGTTGATGTTGACGGTTTAAATAAAGGTCGAAATAGTGGTGGATATGACATGTTTGAATTTTTTATAACAACAGAAGGCATTTATCCTTCAGGAAGTCGCTTAGATAATTATGGCAAGGATGATAATACATTAAAGAGCATCTGTTTTAATGCAACTTCAGCAATGAAATTTCATTGTACTGCTTGGGTAATAGAAAATGGTAATATGGATTATTTAAAAGCTACAAACGGTACTTGTCCTAATGGAACAGTATTAAGTTGGGCAAATACTACGTGTAATTAGATATGTTTAAAAGAGTGTGTAAATATATGTAAATAAAACACTTAAAACATGGCAAAAAAAATGTTTACCTACTTTTAATCAGTATGAAAATTTCTGCATTAAATTCGGTAAAATATACCCCTGTTACAAATCAAGTAAAAACTCAAACAACAACAACGGTTCCAAAAGAGTTAAAGCAAACACAAGCGTCTGCTTTAGAACTTTTTGGAAATTACAACAAGGCAGTTATAAGTAAAAATCCTATAAGTAAAGCACAAGTTAGTTTTAAAGGCTATTATGGCGACCAGCAGCCTGCAAAAAAACTTTTCTGGATTTTGAAGGGCAATAATGATGTTTACGAAGATAACGAAACAAAAAGAGATTTATATAAAGGCGGAAATACAGGCTGGAAAAAATGGGTTGCTACAAGACCTGAAGATTTGTTAAAACGTTCTCCAATGGACGCTATTCAGTCAATTTGTACATTGAACAAGCAACCTGATTGTTATCCAGGTATTCCATCTTACATTCCTTCTCCAAACTATGGTGATAAATGGGGAAGACGTGCAAATTATATAGAAATTAATCCAAGAACGGTTGCTTTAACAGAAGGTGATAAGAAAAGCGAAGGCTTATTAAATGTTATGAAATTGCTTCCTGCAATTCCGCCTTCAAGTAAAAGTAATGCCAATTGTATAATTTTATCTCAATTATATCCTGCTATGTACCGTGAAAATGACGGGAAAACAGGTCATTCATCACTATATACGGTAGATTTACATTCAGGTATCTCAAAAAATTTGACTTCTGACAAATTAAGCAGAGGTAATCAAAGAATGGGCGATGATGAACAAGTTAAAGCGTTCAACGATATGGCTCACTTAAGAGGTTTAAAAACAGGTATAAGAATGCCTTTATCAGCAGGTCAAATGACAGTTAAAGGTGAACCTTTTGACTGGTACAAACACGAAAAAGCTTTCATTGATGCTTGCTGCTGGGCCGTTGATTTAGGTTTTGATGCAATATTCTTTGACAGTGCAAAACACGTTGGAAACTGGGATATGGGTAATTATTGCGGCTCAGGTGCAGTTCCTAACTTCCAACAAATGCAATATATAACTCAACAAATTAGAGAAAAAACCGGCAGAAATGATGTTGCCTTAATTGGTGAAAAATGCGATTTAAATCCTCGTTTTAAAGAAATGGGTTTAACAGCAGGTAATGACTGGGGTAGAGCAGATGATTTTAACAACGTAATGCATGAATACGATAAACAACGCTGGAATGATGAATATGCAGCAGGGCCTGTAATTTCAGATGACAATGACAGATGTGCCATGCCGTTTGAACAAAGATTAAGCAGAATTAAAACTGCTCTAAATGCATATCGTGAACCTGGTTGGAAATTACCTGTATATATGCAAATGCACGATTTATTCCCATTATCTCCATATTCAAATACTCACGATTTAATGGAAAATGGTGAAAATCGCTCTACTTATGGCGATGTTGCAAGTCACTATAACAATATTTTTAACACATCAGAAGCATCAAGAAAATATACATCGGATGTGTATAACGAATTCTTAAACGCAATGTATCAATAAAAAAATTTTATTTAGAAATCATTTATTAAAGATGTTCTATGAATTTTTGATATTTTTAATTTTAAAAAATATCAAAAATTAGCGTGTAAATTAAAAAAGTATAAAAAAGAAAAAAGTAACATTTTGTTAAGTACACCTAACAAGAGGAATTATTTATGAAAATATCAATTTTAGGTGCAGGACATGGTGGTCTTGCAGCTGCGGCTGATTTAACATTAATGGGTCATGAGGTTAAGCTTTCAGCAGTTAATAAACATGACAAAAATATTCAACTTTTAAAAGCATTTAAAAAAATAATGCTTGCAGGTTTACACCGTATGACAGGTAGTTGCTATATTTGAAGTGATATTATCATTTAATTTGCAATATTTTAATGAAATTAAGGCTTATCAATGTACATATATTGTTGCAATGATTATATGTGTATTTGCCGCAATATTTTCTGCAATAAAAAGAGGTAATGATTTAATCATTACCTCTTTTAAAATCTTTTTTCAAAAAACTATTTTACTAATTCTTTGAATTTTTTACCAGCTGAGAAAGTAGGAACTGTTCTTGCTGCAATTTTAATTTCTTTACCTGTTTGTGGGTTTCTGCCAGTTCTAGCTGCTCTTTTGCGTGGTTCGAATGTACCAAAGCCAACTAAAGTAACTTTTTCACCTTTTTTAACTGATTTTTCAATTGTATCGATTGTTGCTGTTAATACTTCATAAGCTTCTTTTTTAGAAACTTTTGCAACTTTTGCTACTTCTGCTACTAATTCTTCTTTGTTCATAGTAATCCCCTTCTTTGTTATGTATAGTACAATTTTTAAATTAGTAATATTATTATATCCTGTATTTAAAAATTGGCAAGATATACTTTTTTTACGCTAATAATTAAATATTTAATTGCTAAAATGCTTTATATTATTGGATTGTAGGCTATGTTAAATCGTTTTAAAATTATAAATATTTCTTAATATTTCAATTAAAAAGTCTAAATAAGTACCTAAAAAACAACAGAATAGCATGCTTTTATGCTAAAATTTTATTATGAACGAAAAAGATTTAGACAAAATAGACTCTGATTTTGATAGACTTATTGATGAATTTACAATTCAAACTTATGATGAAATTGAAAAATTGCAGAAACAAGTTGATAAAAATGATATGGCAAGCACAACTTTATTTATAGAGTTACTTGGTTGTTATGAACTTTTAGACGAAAAAATTGAACTTTTTGAAATACCTGAAAAATATTTAAAACTTGCCTATGAAAGTGCATTGAATGATATTAATTCTCAGCATGATATTGGAAATGCGTATATATGCTTGGCAATGTTTAGTAATTTAAAAAAGTTTAAGGATAAAGCACTTTTTTATTATAACAAAGCAATTGAAGCAGAGCCGACAAATACTGATTTTTACATAAAAAGAGGTTCTTTTTATTTACTTATTAAAAAAAATAAAGAAGCAAAAGCAGATTATAAAAAAGCTTTATCATTAAAACCGGATGATGTATCATTGCAAATATTATGCAAAAACGATTTTTCTACGGATTCAAAAATAAAAGATATTTTAACCGTAATATCAATTATTGTGTTGATTGTTCTTAGTATTTTGGCAGAAATATATTAATTTTCCGAGCGTGGAAGAAATCCGAAATGCAGATTTAATATTAAAAATTTTGTC
>DFEL01000078.1 GCA_002369055.1 Cyanobacteria bacterium UBA3803 | reverse complement strand
GTTGTTGTCCAAATTATTGAATAAATGTTATTTTCGTCTTTTAGAAAATCAAATTTTTCTTTTAATTTGTTAGTGCTTTCTTCATCAAATTTAAATCTTACATAAATTGAAGTTGATGTGTGGTCTGCATATTCAACTTCTGCCTCTGCAAGAGCGGTTTCGCATGATGCACACCAGTAAACAGGTTTTAAACCTTTTTCGATATAGCCTTTTTTGAACATTTCGCCAAATACTCTGACTTGTTCAGCCTCATATTCGGGATTTATTGTTAAATAAGGATTTTCCCAGTTACCAAGAACGCCTAATCGTTTAAATTCACTTTCTTGACCTTTAAGGCTTGTATGAGCAAATTCTCTGCATTTAGCTCTCAATTCGGCAGGTGTAACAGCATTTCTTCCGCCTTCAATATTTTTTACAACTTTGTTTTCGATTGGTAAGCCGTGTCCGTCATATCCCGGAACATAAGGAGCGTAATAGCCTCTTTGGGTTTTATATTTAATCAAAATATCTTTTAAAATTTTGTTTAAGGCAGTACCTACGTGTATTTTTTCAGAACTCAAATACGGAGGGCCGTCATGAAGAATAAAACTGTTTGTTTTATCTTTATTTTCTGTCATTTTTTTGTAAATTTGTTTTTCTTCCCAAAATTTTTGTGTTTCCGGTTCTTTTTTTGTTGCGTTTGCACGCATTTCTAATGTGGTTTTAGGCAAATTAAGAGTGTCTTTAAACTCTTTTTTTTCATTTTCAGTCATCTTATTTTCCTTTATGCGTTACTTTGTTCTAAATTTTTTTCTTGTCTTTTAGATGAAAAATATGCTAAAAGTTGTTTTCTGCGTTTATTTTTAGATAAATATTTATGCATTTTTTCATCATTAAACTGACCTTCCCAACGAGCGATAACTACGGTTGCAACGCAGTTGCCGATTAAGTTTGTTGTAGTTCTGCCCATATCAAGAATATGGTCAATACCTAACAAAATAGCAACCCCGATTATAGGGTAGTTAAATGTTGATAAAGTTCCTGCAAGTACGATTAGAGAAACTCTTGGAACACCAGCAATACCTTTACTTGCAAACATAAGGGCAAGCATTATAACAAGTTGTTGTTCTAAATTTAAGTGAATGCCAACCAATTGAGTTGAGAATAAAACCGCCATTGCAACGTGAAGTGTAGAACCGTCAAGGTTAAAAGTATATCCTGTTGGCATAACGAAACTTACAATATTTCTCGGAACACCAAATTTTTCCATAATTTCCATAGATTTAGGAAGTGCTGCTTCTGAACTTGTTGTTGAAAATGCAAGTAAAATTTGTTCTTTTAATGCATTCATTAACTTCCAAAAAGGCACTCTTACAATATAGCATACACCGCAAAGTACAACGCAAATAAATATTGCAAGTGCCGTGTATAAGCAGAAAATTACTTTTGCATAACTTTTCAGAACGCCAATACCATTTGTACCGATAGTTGATGCGATTGCACCGAAAATACCTATCGGTGCACAATACATAACATATTCCGTAAATTTAAACATTATTTTTGCGGTGGAATTTAACACGTCCATAACAGGTTTTGCTGCTTTTCCGACTGCACATATAGCGATAGCGAAGAAAATTGAGAAAATAACTATTTGAAGTAAGTTACCGTCAGCCATTGATTTTATGACACTTGTCGGAAACATTCCTATAATCATATCACTTATAGAATTGTTAGGATTAATTGTTGCTAAGTGTTGTGCTGTTTGCATATCGTGAGCGTTTGCAACAACTCCAAAACCTGCACCGGGTTTTACGATATTACCCATAGCAAGTCCGATAATAAGTGCGATTGTTGTAACAATTTCAAAATATACTAAAGTTTTTAGACCAATTTTACCTAAACTTTTTATATCACCGTGTCCTGCAATACCAACAACTAATGTTGAGAACAGTAATGGAGCAATAATCATCTTAACCATATTTAAGAAAATTTTTGCCAATGGTTCGGTTTTTACTGCTAAATCAGGACATAACCAACCGAATATAATACCTAATATTAACGCTCCAAATATGAAAACCGTCAGATTTGAACTTTTCAAATTACATTCCTCACTATCTTGATATTTCCAATTATATTATAAAAATGCCCAAATAAAAGTATCTTGATATTATTTTTACATGTGTGTAAATGAATAGTGAGTGGTGAGTAGTGAATGGTGAACAGTTCACCATTCACAGCTCTTGTCATTACGGCGAATTTGCGGACGGAATAAAATTCCGGATAGCGAACAGATTGAGCAGACAGGGCAAAGCCCGAAAGCGAAACTCTGTGAGCGTGGAGCAAATACAAGACAGGAGTGTAACGACGAAGTAATCCAGTCGAACTAATGGATTGCCACGCTCATTTCATTCGCTCGCAAGGACAAAAGGCTCATGTCATTACGAGGAACGGAGTGACGAAGTAATCCAGTCTTTAATCGCATTACAGGGATTTCTTATAGATTGCCATGCTCATTTCATTCGCTCGCAAGGACAGGTGGCTGGATTGCCACGAAAATCAATAATTTTCTCGCAATGACATGTTACCGTTCACTCACAACTCACAATTCACTATTCATGTTTAACATGTTTTTATCCTTT
>DFEL01000106.1 GCA_002369055.1 Cyanobacteria bacterium UBA3803 | reverse complement strand
TCATTACATGTCATTACGAGGAGTGTAACGACGAAGTAATCCAGTCGAACTAATGGATTGCCACGCTCATTTCATTCACTCGCAAGGACAAAAGGCTCATGTCATTACGAGGAACGGAGTGACGAAGTAATCCAGTCGAACTAATGGATTGCCACGAAAATCAAAGATTTTCTCGCAATGACATGTTACCGTTCACTCACCACTCACTACTCACCACTCACTACTCACCACTCACTACTCACTACTCACAACTCACTATGTTTAACATGTTTTTATCCTTTTGTTACAGAAGTGTTACATAAAATTTGTTTTGGGTTCAAGCTTTTTGTTATTTTACATATTGTATGTTTTTGATATGATTATATCAAAGTGAGGTTTTGCTATGAAAGATATGATGGATAAAATCCTACAAATAGAGAAAAAGTATAATGAATTAGGTATTACTCTTTCTGATCCTGCTGTCATTCAAGATTACAACAGATTTAAAGAATTATCAAAACAGCGTAAATCTATGGAAGAAACCGTAGAACTGTATTATGCGTGGAAAAAATCCATTGATGCAATAGAAGATGCAAAAGAAATGCTAAAAGGCGAAACCGATGAAGAAATGAGAGCTTTTCTAAAAGCAGATATAGAAGAAAATGAAAATAAAATCGTTGAATATGAAGAACAGATGAAAATTTTACTTCTGCCTCGTGACCCAATGGACGATAAAGATATTATGCTTGAAATTCGTGGCGGTGCCGGCGGGGATGAAGCAAATATTTTTGCAGGCGATTTAATGAGAATGTATATGCGTTTTGCAGATAAACAAGGCTGGAAAACTCAAGTTTTAAGCATGACAGAATGCGAGGCGGGCGGGGTTTCCGAAGTAATTATTTCAGTAAAAGGTGATGCCGTATATTCAAAATTAAAATACGAATCAGGTGTTCACCGTGTACAACGTGTACCTCAAACAGAATCTCAAGGCCGTGTTCATACATCAACAGCAACTGTTGCGGTTATGCCGGAAGTAGATGACGTAGAAATAGAAATAAAACCCGAAGATATTGAAATGTCAACAGCACGTTCCGGTGGTGCAGGCGGTCAAAACGTAAACAAGGTAGAAACAGCTGCTCGTTTATTCCACAAACCGACAGGTATTATGATTTTCTGTACGGAAGAACGCTCCCAATTACAAAACAAAGAACGTGCAATGCAAATTTTGAAAGCTAAATTATACGATTTGGAAGTTCAAAAACAAACTAAAGAAATAACAGATTTACGTCGTTCCCAAGTGGGTTCAGGCGACAGAAGCGAACGTATAAGAACTTACAACTTCCCTCAAGGACGATTAACCGACCACAGAATAGGGCAAAACTTGAATGTGTGGACTGTAATTGACGGAGATTTGGACGAATTACTTAAACTGTTAATGGAATACGACCAAAAATTGAAGCTGGAAAAATTAGCGGAAGTAAACTAATATGGAACACAAAAGAAAATGTGTCGGTTGCGGTGAGTTGAAAGACCGCAAAGAATTGATTAAAATCACATTTGATAAACAAAAAAATGAAGTTATAATTAATCCCGATACTAAAATATTTGGCAGATCAGTATATCTTTGTTATAATAAAATGTGTAAACTAAATGCAATAAAAAAAAATAAATTGCAAAAGTGTCTAAAAACACCAATTTCAGAAGATTTGAAAGGAACTTTAATTGAGTACGAGTAATATGCGTGTAAGTGAATTAGCAAAAGAATTAGGATTAACAAGCAAAGAGGTAATTGAAAAATTAGCTCAAATTCAAATAATTGTAAAAACACATTCAAGCTCTGTTACTCCTGATCAAATAAAAAGACTTAAAGACTCAATGAATGCAGGTGTCAAAACAGAAGTAAAAAAACCAAAAGCATTTATTGTAAAAAAAGCGAAACCTGAAGTAAAACCTGAAGTAAAGGTTGTAGAACAAGAGAAAAAAGAAGAACCAAAGGTTGAAAAAGTTGAAAAAGTTTCTCAAGTTGAGAAATCAACACAAAATACAACAATAGAAGAACCTAAAGCAGAAAAACCTCAAGCAGTTGAAAGACCTAGAGTAGAAGTTGTTAAAAAAGCTCCCGTTAATCGCCTTGAAATAGTAAGACGTGCAAATCCTAATGCTACACGTCCGACTGACAGACCGCAAAAACAAGCCGACAGACATCAAAAACCACAACAAAACGGAAAACCGCAAAGACCTTCTGCCGATAAACCTATTGAACGCCATATTATTCCACAGGATATTTACGAAACAAAAACACAAAATTCAAAACACAAACCTGCGGATAAAAGAAAAGATAAAATTTCTAAAGAAGAAGAACAAGAAAGAATTTCATTAGAAAAAGCTGCTGCTCAAAAGCATAAAAAACGCTCTCACAAAGAAGAAGAAAAAGAAGCAGTAACTCAATTGGTAGTAAATACCGCAATGACAATTAGTGAATTGGCAGATAAAATTCAAAAAACACCTGCTGAAATTGTTAAATTTTTAATGCTAAACGGAATTATGGCAACAGTAAATCAACTTATTGATGTTGATGTTATTAAAAAAGTTTGTGCAGAATACGGTTTAGAAGTTCTTGATGAAGATTTAGATGCATACATCGAACAAGAAATGGCTAAAGAAGAAAAGAAAGAAAAACTGAAAGCCGATGAAAAGAACATGGTATCCCGTGCACCTGTTATAAGTATTATGGGACACGTTGATCACGGTAAAACAACTTTACTGGACAGTATTCGTGCTTCAAAACATAAAATTGTTAATACCGAAGTTGGCGGTATCACCCAATCTATCGGTGCGTACACAATTTATTTAAATGATAGAAAAGTAGTATTTTTAGATACACCGGGTCACGAAGCCTTTACGGAAATGCGTGCAAGAGGTGCTAAAGCAACTGATATTGCAATTCTTGTAGTTGCGGCTGACGACGGTATTATGCCACAAACAATTGAAGCAATTAATCACGCAAAAGCCGCTGAAATTCCAATTATTGTTGCTGTAAACAAAATTGATAAAGCAGGTGCTGATCCTGACAGAATTTTAACTCAATTGACGGAACACGGTCTTGTACCTGAAGCATGGGGCGGTGATACAATCACTTGCAACGTTTCAGCATTACAAAGACAAGGTATTGATGAATTATTGGAATATATTTTGCTTGTAGCAGATATGCAAGATTTAAAAGCAAATCCTAAGGCAATGGCAACAGGTGTTGTAATTGAAGCAAATTTAGACAAAGGCAAAGGCCCTGTTGCAACATTGTTGGTTCAAAATGGTACTTTATCCGTTGGAAACTGCGTTGTTGTAGGTACTGCTTGCGGTAGAGCAAGAGCATTACTGTCAGATTCAGGAGAAAAAATTAAAAATGCAGAACCTTCAACTCCGGTTGAAATCTTGGGGCTTACCGAAGTACCACAAGCAGGCGACACTTTCGAAGTAGTTGCTAATGAAAAAGAAATGAAAGCAATTATTGAAAAACGAAAAGAAACAGAACGAACAAAACGTTTAGACGAAATGTTACCTGCACATATCAGAAAAGAAGCAGTTTCAGGAGAAGATAATATTCCACAATTAAACTTGATTATCAAAGCAAATACGCACGGGGCAGCAGAAGCAGTATCTCAAGCAATTGCTCAAATGGAATCCGATGAAATTGCTACAAAAATTATTCACGTTGGAGTTGGTGATATTTCAGAAGCTGACGTAATGCTTGCATCTGCATCAAAAGCGTTAATTTTAGGATTTACGGTAAAAGAAGATTCTAATGCTTTAGCAGCAGCAGAAAGAGAACACGTAACAATAAAGAAATATGATATTATTTATCAAATTCTTGAAGATATGGAAAAAACAATGTTATCATTGCTTGAACCTGAAATTAAAGAAGTTGCTCTTGGTAAAGCTGAAATAAGACAAGTATTTACAATTGGTAAAACAACTAAAATTGCCGGTTGCTATGTCACGGAAGGTAAAATTTTACGCAACAAAACTGCTGTTCTTGTTCGTAACGGTCAAGAAATATTCAGAGGTGCAATTGACCAGTTAAAACGCTTCAAAGACGACGTTAAAGAAGTTGCACAAGGATTTGAATGCGGTATTTCATTTGCTAAATTCAATGACCTTCAAGAAGGCGATATTATTGAAGTTTCTACAACCGAAGAAGTTGAACGTAAAAGTTTATAATCATAGGATAAAAAGTTATGAGCAGTAGTTTACGTAATGAAAGAGTAAGAAAAGAATTAATGCGTGAAATCTCTGATATATTAAGAAAAGAAATCAGAGGTCTTGCAGGTGTCGTTTCTATTACTGATGTTGAAGTTAGCCATGATAATTCATTTGCAAAAGTTTTTTACAGTGTATACGGCTCTGAAGAACAAAAAGAAAAATCAGTAAATATAATTAATCAAAATGTTTCAAAAATCAGATATGAAGTTGGAAAACGTATAAGATTAAGACTTACACCCGAATTAAGATTTATTCAAGATAATTCTATTGAACGTGGCTCAAGAGTAAACGAAATTCTTGAAAAAATTTCTCGTGGAGAAGTTTAATTGTTTGGCTTCTTAAATGTTTATAAACCTGTTGGCAAAACATCTCATGATGTTGTTGCTTATTTTCGTAAACTGCTCAAAATAAAACAAATAGGACATACAGGTACGCTTGACCCTTTTGCAGAAGGAGTTTTACCTATTTGCATCGGTAAAGCCACACGTTTAATTGAATATTTACCTGATGATAAAGCTTATCTTGCTTTTGTTCAATTTGGAAAATCGACAGATACATACGACACTGAAGGTAAAATAACTTTTGAAAGTAATATAAAAATTACAGAAGAAGATATTTGTAAATGTTTAAAAAATTTCGAAGGCGACATTGAACAATATCCACCAATATATTCCGCAATAAAAATTGACGGGAAAAAGTTATATGAATATGCAAGAGAAGGTAAACAAGTAGAAATTAAACCTCGAAAAGTTACAATTAAAAACATAGAATTAAAAACTTTTAATTTTGCAAAACAAACAGCAGAAATATATATTGAATGTTCAAAAGGTACTTATATTCGTTCAATAGCAAATGATTTAGGACAAAAATTAGGATGTGGAGGACATTTGTACAAACTAATAAGAACTAAAGCCGGTAAATTTACGATTGAAAACTCGATGAAAATGACTGACTTTCAAACTTCCGATATTGTACAAAAAAACTTAATAAACCCGATAAAAATGCTCGACTTACCAATATACAATTTAACAAAAGACGAAAATGAAAAAGTCTTGCACGGACAAAATATACTTAACAAAAGTATGAAATATGCTGATTTTATAATTTTGATTTATAATGATAATATAAGGGCTATTGCTAAATTAGATAATCACATAATAAAAGTCAATAAGGTATTTGATAATGTTTAAAAAATTAATAGGGATATGCTTGTTTACAGTAATATTTTCGGCATCTGCATACGCTTCGGATTTATCAAAAATGTGTGCTGCACCGTACGATATGTCATGGAAAAGCACTAAGGTTTTGACAAATGTAACAGGCATGACATTTCTAACACAAGCTATTGCCAATTCGATTATAAAAGGGGAATTGAAAAAAGCAACAGGTTCAAAAGGCTTCAAAGCAAATATGAAATCATTTAGTGCTAATGATTTAGCAGCCGGTCGTTTTAAATCACTAACAATAACGGGTAAAAATTTAAATTTGGATGGAGTACACTTATCTGAATTTAATGCGTCAACAATATGTGAATTTAATTATATAAAAGCCACAAAAAAATCGGTAAAATTTAAAGAAAATTTTGCAATGAATTACTCAATGGCTATGTCAAACGAAGACCTTAAAAAAACTGTTTTATCAAAAGACTATCTTTCATTTCTACATTCAATGAACTTTAAAATGGGCAGAGTAAATCTTTTTGAGTTGGAAGATGTTGACGTTAATTTTAAAAATGACAAATTTTATTTTTCAATGAAAATGAAAAATACATTGTTTAATTACACTATTCCGTTTAATATGGATGTTTCATCAAAAATGAAAGTTCAAAACGGAAAAATTAAAGTTTCAGAAGTAGCATTAGAAAACTTAAATCAGAAAATCAGTTTGACACAAGTTACAAACATTTTAAATATGATTAACCCACTAAACTTTACAGTAAATATTCTTGATAATGAACATACAAAAATTGCAATAAAAACTTTAGACATAAAAAATGATAAATTAACTATTGACGGAACACTATTCGTTCCTAAAAATACGGAAGAAGTGCGTAAATAGGAGTTATAATATGAATAATTTTTTAAAAATAGGTTTAATAATTGTTTTAGTACTTGCAGCAATATACGTAAAAATGGCATTTTTTGGCAGTAAAGATGTCATAGAAGAAACACCTCAACAACAGCAAGAAGAAGTTACAGAAAATAAAGAAGAAACTCCAACAAAAGAAGACGAAATTAAGTATCAAATAGTAAATGTTTTCTTTATTGCTCATAACGAAAATGGTGAAGAAGTTTACAGAGCAGTAAAAAGAGAGTACATTGAAGAATATGGCTCAAAGTTGAAATTTGCGATAAAATCTTTAATTAACGGTCCAACAGATAAAGAAAAAAAAGCAGGTGTATATACAGAAATACCTAGTGGTACAAGATTAATCTCAATAACAGAATCACCTTCAAGAGTTGTTATAAACTTAACTTCAGATTTTGAAAATGGTGGGGGAACTGACGGAATTTACAAAAGATTATTCCAATTAATAAAAACCGTTAAGATAAATTCTAATCTGCCACTATATTTGCAACTTGACGGAAAACAAGTTGACGTAATAGGCGGAGAAGGCATAATGATAAATCAACCTTTGAATGAGGACTTTGCAAATGAATAAAGATTTAGATTATTACTTAAATTTAGACTGGACGCTGATTGAAGGCACCGATTTGGATTTCAACGGTAATCCTTATCACTATATAGAAATTAAAGAAATTCCAAGTTTTGCTTTTTGTGCAAAAACGATAGAAAAAGCAAGAGAAAACTATAAACATCAATTGAAATTGCAATTAATGCTAATGCTTCAAGACGGCGACGATATACCCGAACCAGGAGAAGATGAAGACGATATAGACTGGGAAAGTATGTGTCCGGGTGGTTAAAATAATTTTATGAAAAAATTTTTAGAAAAATCTACATCACATGTAATTTTAATTTTTATATCATTACTGTCTGTTTTTCCTTTTATTTGGCTAATCTCAACCTCTCTGAAGGGTGCAGGAGAAAATATTTTTGCCTATCCGCCAACAATAATTCCAACCGATTTTACATGGTCTAATTATATTGGTGTGTGGAAAAAAGTAGATTTTATGGCATATTTTTGGAATAGCATGATAGTAGCAGGTGCAACAGTTTTATTGAATTTGATTTTATCATCACTTGCAGCATACCCTTTAGCAAGAATGAATTTTGCAGGTAAAAAGATTGCCTTCTTTGCAATTCTTGCAACAATAATGATTCCGTTTCAAGCGATTATGTTACCTGTTTATTTAATCACAATAAAATTGAATATGATGGATACCGTAAATAATTTTATGGGATACTTAGGACTGGTAATGCCTTTTGCGGTGAGTGCTTTTGGAATATTTTTAATGCGTCAAGCATTTATGGCTATACCGAAAGAAATGGAAGAAGCCGCTATTGTTGATGGTTGCAACGTATTTCAAGTTTTTTGGAGAGTAATACTTCCAATGGTAAAACCATCACTTGCTGTTTTAGCAATATTTACTTTTATAGGCTCTTGGGGTGAATTTTTATGGCCAAGTATCGTTTTGACAAAAGAATCTATGTACACACTACCGGTCGGAGTAAATAATTTACAAGGAATGTTTAGTTCAAATTGGAGATTTATTGCAGCAGGTTCAATTTTATCTACGGTACCTATTTTGATTTTCTTTTTGGCTATGCAAAAATATTTTATTTCAGGTGAAAACGAAGGTGCAGTAAAAGGCTAATGCCTAAAAAAAAAGATTAATATTAAAAACATCTGTATACAAGCGTTTTCCAACATATTAAAATTATTTCTTTTTAACCTTTACAAAACTTAATAAATCGTGAAAAACATGGCAATTATTGAAAGAGAGAATACTTTATATAAATGTAAGGTAAAGGTTAAGGTTTTCAGGGCTTACGGAAAAAGGTAAAAGACGTAAAGTTCTAAGATTTTAAAAATTGGTTAGAAAATAGAAATTG
>DFEL01000010.1 GCA_002369055.1 Cyanobacteria bacterium UBA3803 | reverse complement strand
GCAGCAGATTGGGTAATAAGACATGGAAACATGGATTACCTAAAGTGTGCGAGTCAATTAAAATTTGGCGGACCAACAACTTGTAAATAATTACCTTTTATGAAATCCGTAATCAGTAGATATTGTTCTGCCTATTAATTGAATTTTTCCGCTTATACAATTTCTGCAATGTGCAGGGGTATCACTTATACAAATTTTTCCGGGATAAATTTCATATTTACGTCTGTAATCACCTTCCGTAACATTTGGCATTACAACATTTGCACCTGATTGCAATGCTATAATTCTACCATTTGGATTTAAGGTTTCCATTGCGGTTGTTGCAGGAATATTTATTGTCGGAAGTAACAATCGTGTCAAAGCCATAACTTTTAGTGCAAGTTCAAAAGTTCCGCCCTTTTCTTCACGCAGCGGTGTATTAGGATTTGGTATAAATGGGCCTATACCTATCATATCAGCATCTATTTCTTTAAAAAATAAAATATCATCAGCCAACGAATCAATAGTTTGATTTGGAAGCCCTACAAGACAGCCGCTTCCAACTTCATAGCCCAACTTTTTTAAATCTCTTAAACATCTTACACGATTTTCAAAACTCATATTCGGGTGCATTTGTTTATAAAGTTCTTTATCAGTTGTTTCTATTCTCAACAAGTATCTGTCAGCACCTGCTTCTTTATACGCTTTGTATTCTTCGTAAGTTTTTTCTCCGATACTTAGCGTAATTGCTAAATCGTATTTTTTAATTTCTTTTAAGATTTTAGTTAAATCTTCTTTTGAAAAATATGCATCTTCTCCGGATTGAAGAACAACTGTCTTGTATCCGTATTCACTTGCCTTTTTTGCAAAATTAATAATTTCTTCAGGTGTTAATCTGTATCGTTCTAATTTTGTGTTGTCTTTTCTTAAACCGCAATATTTACAAGAACATTTGCAAATATTTGAAAATTCAATTAAACCTCTCAAATGAACTTCATCGCCTACATATTTTTTTCTTACATCATCTGAAGCCTTAAATAATTCTTCATTAACGGAATTATCCTTTAATATGTCTGTAAGTTCGCTTTTAGTCAGATTATGCGTTTTTTTTGCTTTTTCAATAAGTTCTATCATAATAATTTCCTAAAAACATTTTACCACGTAATTGTTAATAACTTTACAAGTAATCTTTTCTTGGTATAATTTAGTCAGTATTAGTAAAAGGTGAAAGTTATGAAAGTAGAATTAGAAAAAGAAAAAAACAACGTAGTGAAAATGAACATTGAATTTCCTGCAAAAGATGCAGTTGACGCATATAACAGAGCATCCGCAAGAATTTCTCAACATATAAATATTCCCGGTTTCAGACGTGGAAAAGCACCAAGAAGCGTAGTTGAACAACACGTTGGAGCAGAAAGAATTAAGTACGAAGCATTAGAAACTTTATTGCCTAAAGTTTTTCAACAAGCAATAAAAGAAAATGATTTGGATGTTATAACTCAACCTACTGTTGAATCGTATGATTTTAATGTAGGTGAAGACCTAAAAGTAACAGCAAAAGTTGAAGTTAGACCGGAATTTGAATTAAAAGAATACAAAGGTTTGACAGTTGATGTAGAAGAATATGTTATACCGGAAGATGCTTATGAAAAATCCTTAAATAATATGCTTGACAGAGCAGTAACTTATGAAGTAGTCGTTGACAGACCTGCAAAAGAAGATGATTTGGTAAAATTTGATTTTGAAGGCTTTACAAACGGTGAAAAAATAGAACACGGTGACGGTAAAAACTACACATTAGATTTAGCAAATTCAAAATTTATTCCGGGTTTTGCAGAACAGTTAGTTGGTCATAGCGTTGGTGAAGAATTTGATATTAATGTAAACTTCCCTGAAAATTATCACGAAGAAAAATTAGCAGGTGCACCTGCAACATTTAAAATCAAAATTCATGAAATCAAACAAAAAGTAAGACCTGAGTTAAATGAAGAATTCGCTAAAAAAATGGGTTTTGACTCAGTAGAAGCCTTAGAAAAAGATATTAAAGATTTCTTACAAAAAGATAAAGAAGCTCGTGACAGACGCTCAGCAGAACTTGCAGTATTTGATAAAATTTTGGAATCTGTAGAAATTGAAATTCAACCTTCAATGATTGAAAGAGAACAAAATTCATTATTGGAAGAATATAAACAACGTCTTGCACAACAAGGTTTTACATATCAACAAGCCGTTGAACAACAAGGCGAAGAAGAAATTATGAAATCTACTCAAGAAGATGCAATCAAAAGAATTAAAAACACTTTGGTAATTGACAAAATTGCTAAATTGGAAAAAATTGATATGAACACAAATGATATGCAGGCAAAAGTTGCAGAAATGCAATATTCTTATGGTTTAGACAAAACAGAAGTTATGAAGCAACTTGCAATGAATCCTACAATGTTAAGTGCAGTTTCTCAACAAATTTTGAGCGAAAAAGTTACAGAGTTCTTAATTGAAAACAATAAAATTAACTATGTTGCTCCAAAAGCTGATAAGAAAAAATCATCAAAATAGAATATAATATATTTAGAATAAGAAAGGAAAATTAAAAATGAGTTTCGTACCTGTAGTAATTGAACAATCAAGCAGAGGTGAACGTTCTTTTGATATCTTTTCAAGATTATTAAGAGAAAGAA
>DFEL01000074.1 GCA_002369055.1 Cyanobacteria bacterium UBA3803 | reverse complement strand
ACATTTTATTAAAAATGTTGCCTTTAGTTTTATAGTAAATGAATGCAAATTATATAAATATAATTGCATAACTAATGTTACCAATAACAGCCGCTTTCAACTTTATCGGAACCTTTAGGACGTTCACTTTTATCAGGTCTTATCCAATATTCATTGTAATAGTTATCTCTAATTTCCGGATATTCCAAATCCCAGCGTTTGCCTGCTATGCCAAAAAGTACTTGTGTTGCACCTCCAACGTGAACTGCTTTTTTACCAAGTTGTTTGCAATAATCTGCTAAAAATATTCCATAAGCACCTGCACCGATTATTGCAATATCAAAATCTATTTGTTTAATTTGTTCTTTCATCGCTTCTAATGCTTCAAACCAGCTTTTATACGGGTATTCAAATTTGTTATCAGCGATACTTTGAACAGGCTTCATTGTAATTAATTCAAATTCAGGCAATGTTTCTTTATTTTTAAACAGCAACTCACGTTTTGCATATTGCTGTTGTATAGATTTTTCAAAAGGGTGGATTACAAGAACTTTTTTCCCTTTTAGCACACTCGTCCAAGGTGTTTGATATGTTATCGAACATAGACTGTCTAAATTAATGTATTCTGTTTTTTCTTGAAAATACTCTTTGCATATTTTGCCTTCCTTATCGCTGCCCCAAGCTGCAAGGATGTCTATATCAGGCAATATATCAAGTAAAGATTTTGAAAAATTATTTAAGGTTTCTTCTGTAACAGGATAAAATCCTGCTCCTGTTTCCATTCTTTGTTGCAGATTTTTAGAGTATTTTTTATACTTTTTTAGGTATGAGTATAGTGTTTCAAATTCGTTGTTGCCAAATCTGCAAATTAAAACAGGTTTTTCGGAAGATAATTTTTCTATTATTAAATCTTGTGTTGATTGACCTGTTATTATTTGCTTATTGCCGTATTTGGAACAATGATAAATATTGCTATTAACAAATTGATGCCTCTTTGCTTTGTCTAATATAAAACAGCTTAAAATTCTAACTATGATTTTATTCATTTTACTTCCTTTTAAAACTGAATTTTATACCAAAAATTCTCAAATTACAACGAGTTTCTGTTATATCATATTGAATTAATTTTGAATCTCTTATAGGCTTTTTAAAATTTTTATCTTTTAAAATATTTATTTGTGCAGCCAGAGCATCATTTGATAAAATTTTGTCATCATACATCATTGATTTAACTTTATCAAAAGCGGTTCTTTGTATTTCTGCAAGGTTATTATTTACCGTTTGATAATTTGTAGTTTGAAAATCAATCATATCAATATTAACATCTGAAATATTTTCATACAGGCACGATTTTTGAATGTCCAGTTTATCAAATAATGAACTAAATCTTGCTGCACCTCTATCTTTGTTTACAATGCAAATAAACGGCTTATTAAATATTATTGCAAAACACATTCCGTGAAATGAATCTGTAATCATGTATTCGCAAGTTTTTATTGCATTTAGCCAGTCTTGCACATTAACATTATTTTTTGTAATAGAGAAAACTTCTTTATTAAATTTTGTTGAAAGTTCTTTGTATTTGTCTTTGTATTTTTGATTTTCATCCAATACATAGGTTAGAATTTTACCAGAGCAATCAAGTGTTGCTGTTTGGCAAATATTTTCATATATTTTTTTGTCAGCAATGAAAACCGGGTCAATAAGCCATTGTGCATCGCAGTCAAATTCTTTTTTACAAATATCAATGCCTGATGTTTCTCTAACTGTGATGTAATCAAACATTTTTAAGTAATTTTTATATCTGTATCTTAATTCATTCGTAATATTTAACTTTTCTACCCCAAAACTTGCAGAAATGGCAACTCGTTTAGCCTCTGTCATTGGAAAACCAAGTAAATATTCGTTCAATCTGTTTTTTGTCATGTATGTATTAAAAACTTGGTCAGACCCGACAAGGAAAGTATTTACCGATTTTGCGAGTTTATCAAAATCTTTTTTGCTTGAAAGTTTTTCTGAAATATTTAGATATTTGTTTGCAAAATTTTCAAAAAGACTGTTTTTAAATAATTTCTTTTTATATCCGTATTGATAATTTACAAGTTGTGAGGTTATACCCATATTTTCAAGAACTTGTTGTAAAGCGTATGCTGTCAGAATAGCACCATAATTGCTTGTCCACCAGAAATTTAATATTGCACAGTCGGGTGAAAATTTTGAACAAGATTTTAAAATATTTTCAAACGGTTTTTTACCGAGATTATTTAAAAATAATTCTCTGTATCTGTGAGCAGGTAAAGGTTCTCTGAAATTTCTATTTGTTTTATATGCAATTTTTGCAGGAACTTTTTCGCTGAATTTTAATTTATCTTGTATTTTTTCCCAGAATTTTTCTGCTTTTAAGTTATTAATTAATACACAAGAAGTACCTTTTTTATCATCAAGTGATTTTTTATGATGTTTTATTCCCCAAAAATCCCCCAGAGTAAAATCTCCAACTCTATTTTGTGTTGCATATTTGCAAGTTGAACAAGATTTTCTGTTAATTAAATCGGATAAAAAGGCTCCATTGAAGGCATTACTCATAACATACGTAGTAGCAGTAGTAGTAGCAGTAGTAGTAAAATCAGGGTTCCAATCGTTATATGCTTTATCTCTGAAATCTAAGGTCAAAAATTTTTCATCAGATTTTAATTTTATATTTTCATCAAAAAATATTTTTAGAGCCTTAGGAGATGGTACTCCGTGACAAACTAAATCTGCGGTTAAAAGATTTTCGTAATCTTTTTTTAGAAAATTATTTAGACCTGCAACTTGACATGGGGTGCCGCAGAAAAAGACTTTTTTATTATTTTCAAGCAATTCTTTTATGTCAATAAAGCAGTTTTTCAAGTTGCTTTGAACATATTTAGATTTTTGTAATTTGTGCAAATCTTCTTTTTTATTAATAATTATATGTTCAACTTCTGCATTATTATTTAATGCTGCTCCGCAAACATAGCCGTTTTCTTCTAAAACTTTTTCTGCAATAACTCTAAATATGCCGCCTGATGAGCTGTTTTTTCTTATCTCATCTGATGCTGCGGCAGCAAAACAGCTTAAACTTTCATTGTATTTTGTGGATGATAGTTCAGGACAAGTTTTTGCACACAATCCGCAATTTGTGCATTTATCTTTATCTATAAAAGGAGAAATAAAACCTTCTTCATCTTCTTTCATTTCTATTGCATTAAGCGGGCAAATACTTTTACATGCTGTACAGCCTGTGCAAGTCTTGCATTCAGAAATATTACTCATTTTTTAATTCTCCAAAATATGGTTTACATTTAACCCAACTTTCAGGTATTCTATCGTAATCCGGTTTATTAGGTCTTACCGGTGATGGCATTACAACAATTTTATTATGATTTTCGTTTAACCAGCCACCCCACCAAGAAAATGAACTGTTTGCAATAATATTATGTTTGCAATTTTTCATTAATTCTAAATCAAAGTAGCCTTGTTTACCTGAATTTATGTCAACATAAACTGTTTCGTGTCCAAATTTAATATTTTTTCTTATCCAGTTTATATCATCAGAAAAAACAAATAATGTAAGAGGTTCAGAAGTGTTTTCAGAAATATATTTTATTGCATCGTGATAATATTGCTCTCCAATATTTCCAAAATTAGCAGCAACTCTGCTTTTTAAATAATCTCCACGTCTAAAATGTATTGATACTGAGTTTGTGTTTCTAATCTTTTCAAGAATTTCTTTGTTAGCATTGTTTAAAGGTTTTGTTAATTGAAAATCTTTTTGCAGTTGTTCCCTTATTTGTTCAAAGTATTTTTCAGTTTGAAAATATCCGCTAATGTATGCAGGCGGGGGTACTTCAAATAAATCAGGTTGATACAAGCAGATGGTTTCTTCTTTGTATTGAGGATAAATTACTTTTAGTTCTGTTAATTTATTTCTTAAATTTCTAAAAGGAATAGTTTTTCTTAAAATTTTATTCCATAACGGTTTATGAATTGTTTTTATTTCTTTAGAAAGTTTAAAACAGTCAAGTTTTAATGTTTCTTTGCTGTCATCAAAAATTGGCATAATACCGTTTTTTGCTTCAAAGGCTCTGCCGAAAGCCCACTGAAACATTTGATTTCCCATTCTGCCGTCAAGTTTTATTATAACTTTATTTTCGTTTTGCTGTTTATAGTTCATATTAGCCTACTTTTATTTTTAATCCGCAAATATGTAATACTTTATGCATACCTTTTGTTTTTATTGGCATAAAGTTCTTTTCTACAAATCTTACAAAACCGTTTCTTTGGCGTACGTACGGTTTATTACCTTTTTCGATAATGTTTACAAGAAATTCTGATATTTTGCGTTTGTAATCAAAGTCATAAGTTTCCTGCATTGCTGGTTGACGTAACATTTCCATATATTTTTCATTATTATTATCAAGTTCTTTTACTACTTCAATAACTTCATCAAAATTTTTGTAGTCATTGCAATTAATAAAAGCTTTTGGGTTGAAATCTTTTGTTACATCAGGGTTTCCCATATAAATAGGAATAGAATTTGCAATTACCGGTTGATACAATTTTTCAGTTGTATATCCGTTTGTAAAACGATTTTCAAACGCAATAGTAAATTTGTAATTGTGTAATAATTCAATTTTGCTATCTGCCCAATTACCCGAACGAGGTGCAAAATCAATATCTATGTTATGCAAAACTTTTCCGGGACAATCAACATGTTTGTATTCTTGCAATTTTTTGCAGAACTCTATTCTTAATGGAGCACCTTCACCATTTTTGCTGTTTGAATATATAAAATTACAAAAATTTCTGTTTGCAAGTTCTTCGCTTAAATTCGAGCGGTCTTGAACAGATGCAGGTAATTTATAAAAATATTCAGGAAAACGCAAATATCTGTCTTCAAATTGCAAGTTATGAAATCCTAGTCCGTAGTCGGCTTCATTAAAATCAGGGACAAAATTTTCATTTGTAAAAAAGATTTTTACGCAATTTGAATAATTTTTGTAATTATCTCCAAAACAAGAATAAAATAGAAAATCAGGTTTGTCGGATATTTCAACGTTATAATGTTCTTTTAATACGTCAAGAAAGATATTATTATCATTGTTAAAATATCCTTTTTCTGTATCTGTAAAATTAATTTTAATCGTTTTTTTATCCATTAATTTTCTCTGTATTTATCAATCCATTTAGTTGCTTTTATGTATCTGAAACCGCATTTGCCAAAATAACCTTTTCTTGCTTGGTCAGGTGTTGGTTTACCGTGAAATATTACAATTTTGGCATCTTGAGGGTCAACAGGTTCTTTAAACCAGTTCATAGGAAATTTTTGCAAACAGCAACGTTTAAAACTTGGTGTCCATTCTTCAGGCCAATATTGCAAAACACCTCTTTCAAACATTTCGTAAGATAAAAATGCTTGTTCATTTTGGAAGTGTTTTCTTATTGCTGTTCCAAGTCCGTAGAAGTGGTCAAGAATTTCAGGATATTTACCTATTTCAAAGCGAAATACGGATGAATTACCGATAATATCATTAGGAAAATCCCAATCCTTGATAATTCTAAAATCTCCGTCAAGTTCAAAAAACGGGTCAAGGCTTTGTCTTATAACGATATCCAAATCTAAAAATAATGCCGTACCTGTTAAATCATATAATTCTTTATTGAAAACAGTGAGTTTTTTCCACATTCTGTCAGGTATGCCTTCTTCATTCAGAGGTGGAATAGGTCTTGTTTCAATTCCTTCTGCAAGTCCTTCTTCGTTGTCAGTAAAACATACGAATCTATGCGGTATTGAAATGTTTTTTTCAACCATTTTATAAAGTCTGTTTACATATTCAGGACCAAACTTGTTTCCCCATTTCATGCAGATAATATTTTTATCAATAGTCATATCTTCTCCTTAATTTCTTTATTATATTAAGCCATAAAAAAACTTGTTTGTAAAGAAATCTACTGTTATAATATTATTATGGATAAAGTTTACGCACTTGTTGATTGTGATTCGTTTTTTGTATCTTGTGAGCAGGCTGTTTCACCTGAATTAAAAAGCAAACCTGTATGTGTTACAGGTGGCATAAACGGTTGTGTTGTTTCTCGTTCTAAAGAGGCTAAAAAAGTCGGAGTTCCTATGGGATATCCTGTTTTTATGGCACAAAAAGAATTTAAAAATGTTATTTATATCGAGGGTAATCACGAAAGATATAAAGATTTTTCAAATCGAGTTATAGCCGTTTTAAATGATTTTAGTCCTTATGTTGAAAAATGTTCTATTGATGAAGCTTATATAGATTTTACAGGACTTTGCAAACTTTATAAAAAGAATTATTATGAGTTGGCAGTTTATTTAAGAAAAAAAATACTTGATGAAGTAGATATTCCTGTATCAATAGGTGTAAGTAAATCTAAAACTTTGGCAAAATTTGCAAGTGATTATGCAAAAAATAAAGGCGGAGTGTATTTAATAGGCAAATCAAAATTAAAAAAAATATTACCGATAACGAAAGTTGAAGATATTTGCGGTGTTGGCAGAAGAATGAAAACCGCACTCAATAAAGAGGGTATCTTAACTTGTTTTGAATTTGTTTCAAAATCTGATGAATGGCTAAAAAATAAATATTCAATTACTTATCAGGAGCTAAAACACGAACTTTTGGGAGAGCCTGTTTATAATATTTCACCTGAATATAAAGCACCAAAGTCTATTCAAGAAACAAGTTCTTTTGCACCTGCTACAAATGAAAAAGATTTTTTAAAAAATGAAATAAATAAACATATAAAAGATGCTTGCAGAAAGTTGCGAAAGCATAACTTAAAAACATTAAATGTGGGCGTAATGCTTAAAACAAAAGATTTTGTTGTCTATTCTGATAATAAAAATGTTTCTAATCCGTTAAATCTGGAAATAGATATTTCCAAACCGATATTTGAATTGTTTGAAAAAATTTATAATTCAAACC
>DFEL01000072.1 GCA_002369055.1 Cyanobacteria bacterium UBA3803 | reverse complement strand
AGTGAGTAGTGAATAGTGAATAGTGAATGGTGAATAGAAGTTGTCCACTCACAACTCACAACTCACGATTCACAAAAGATACAACTCACGACTTACGAAAAACACAGTTCACACAAAAAAGAAAGGATTTAAAATGGCAACAATATTATCAAATGCACACGTATATTTGGGTACCTCATTATTTGGAAAAGTAAATGAGTTTAAATTTCCGGACATTTCAAATGTTACGGTTGACAGTAAGCCGATAGATTCAATCGGCACAACAAAATTACCAATTGGTGTTGAATTAGATGATAGTTCAATTAAATTAAACGGTTTTGATGCAAATGTTTATACAAAACTGTCAAATTTGGATGAGGAACATATTATTACTGTTCGTGGAAACTTAAAAATATTTGACGGTAATGTTTTGCGTGATGAATTGCCTGTAAAAGGAACAATCAAGGCAATTACAAATAAAATTACAGCATTAGGAACACTAAAACAACAAGAAAATGCTGAATTTACGGTTGAATTAATACCGCACGCTTGCAAAATTGAATACAAAGGAAAAGTTTTAAGTGAAATTGATATTCCTAACAACATTTGGATTGTTGACGGTGTAGATAAATTAGCAAAAATGAAGAAAAACTTGGGCTTAGTTTAGTGAATCGTGAATTGAAATTCTACTCACTACTCACTATTCACCATTCACTATTCACAACTCACAACTCATAAAAAAAGAAAGGATTAAGAAATGGCTAAAAAACAAGAAAATCAAACAAATGATGAAAATATTTTAATATTGCCGATTTCAGGCAAAAAGGTTGAATTTGATGATATAAGAAAGGCTGACGGTCATTTGTTGCTAAAAGCAAGACAGGCAGCAGAGGGCGGAGCAGCAACAGCAGCATTTATCTATGCTGAATTATGCAAAATAGACGGTGAAAAAGTTACCGCAGAGGACATATTAGATTTACCTTTAGAAGATGTTGTGGCAATAGAGGATAAATATATTGAATTAAAAAAGTTATTGATTTCAGCACGAAAGACATAATATTTTTATGCCACATAACAGGTTGGAGCTATGAAACCGTTATGAATATGAA
This sequence comes from Cyanobacteria bacterium UBA3803, assembly GCA_002369055.1. Classification (GTDB taxonomy): domain Bacteria; phylum Cyanobacteriota; class Vampirovibrionia; order Gastranaerophilales; family Gastranaerophilaceae; genus UBA6984. The sequence goes on along the minus strand of DFEL01000072.1, from coordinate 6,132 downwards.
AATACAAGATTTGAAATATTGGATAAAACAGGCAATAGAATTTTGGCAGGATTTTCGGGAGAGTGAGCGATAAACAGACAATTTACAGTTCACAGACCACAGTTCACAACATAAAGGACAGATAAATGGCAGAAAATTTAAGATTACAACTTATATTAAGTGCAAAAGACGGCATTTCAAATGTCATAAAATCTGCTGTGCGTTCTTCCGATAAAGATTTTGAAAAATTACAGACACGTTTGGATAGAACTGCAGAAAAATTTGAAAGTTTCGGTAAAAAATCAACATTATGGGGTGCAGGTTTAACTGCGGTTTCAGGTATTGGTGCAAAAATGGCAGGTGATTTTCAAAGTTCAATGACAAATGTAAGTACGTTAATTGATACAAATACAGAATCACTTGATGAAATGGGAAAATCTGTATTAAATATAGCAAAACGTACACCTGTTGCAATAAGTGATTTAACAAATGCACTATACAATATTCGTTCTGCGGGTATTGATGCAGCAAATCAATTTAAAGTTTTGGAAAAATCTGCACAATTAGGTATTGCCGGATTAGGTTCAACGGATGAGGCTGTTGACTTGGTAACATCTTCAATCAACGCTTGGCAGTTAGAGGGCACAAAGGCTGAAAAAGTCTATGATTTGATTTTTAGAACAGTAAAAACAGGTAAAACAACAATTTCTGGAATTGCACAGGGTTTTGGTGCGGTTGCAGGAACTGTCGCAGCAGCAGGCATTGATTTAGACGATTATCTTGCATCAGTTGCAGCACTAACAACGACAGGACAACCGGCAGCACAGGCACATACACAAATTAAAGCAGCTATTTCAGGAATGACAAGAGAAAGCAAAGAATCAAGAAAAGTTTTAACTCAATTGGGAGCAAAAAACTTTAAAGATTTAATACAAAAATCAGGCGGAATGGTTGGAGCATTTTCACGTATAACAAGTGCGGTAAAAGGCAATGATGCAATGATTTTACAATTGTTTGGTTCGACAGAAGCATATAATGCTGTTGTTGGTCTTTGTACAAAACAAAATAAAGCATATACAGACACACTAAAAGGAATGCGGGACGGTACAAATGCCGTTGATGAAGCATTTATGAAACAAGCAGCAACTATGAACAGTGCCATACAAACCTTAAAAAATGCCTCCGCAAAAATAGGCATTGAATTTGGCAATGGCTTACTTCCTGTAATAACAGGTGCTACAAAAGGGTTGACTGCATTATCAAATATTATAGACAAAGTTCCGCAAGGTTTAAAATCTGCAATAGCAATAGCAACATTAGGCACAGGTGTAATATTAACAGGTTTAGGCACAACATCATTCTTAATTGGTAAATCTATAAAAGGCTTTAAAGAAATGTTAAGTGTTTATCGTGAATCAAGTGTTTATATGTGGGCAAGCGGTATAAAAATGAACAATATTCAATTTGATTTAAGAAAAGGCATTGACGGAGTTATAAACGGTTTTAAAGGTATCCCAAATGCTGTTTTAGGTGCTGCAAGTGCTGTAAATCGAGGTTGTGATGCAATGATTGATTTCTTTATGGCTGCACCGGATATGGCTTTTAATGCTATAAAAAATGGTTTTAATAATATCAAAAATGGATTTATTAATTTTATTCCTAATTGTAAAAAAGCAATAGATACAATAAAAACATTAAATATAACAATGTCTTTAAATCCTGTCGGTTTAGTTGTGGGGGCTTTCGCTGTCGGTGCATTTATGATTTACAAATATTGGCAGCCGATTTCGGCATTTTTTAAAGGTATGTTTATAGGTATAAAACAAGGTCTTGCACCGCTGCAACCAACATTTATTGCTATCGGTAATGCAATAAAACCTGCAATAAATTGGATTAAAGCATTTTTTGCACCTGTTCAAAATGAGGGCAAAGAAGTTGAAGACTGGGGTATAAAATTTGGTAACGGCATAGCTTGGGGTATAACCAAAATGGTCGAAGCTGCAAAATGGTTAAAAAATCTTATTACACTTGGCGGACGTTTAAAATTATTTCCTAGTGGCGGAAAATCTGAAAATACAAAGGTTGACGGTTCACACGCAAACGGATTAGATAATGTACCTTATGACGGATATATTGCAAAAGTTCACAAAAAAGAGGCAATATTAACAGCAAGCGATGCAGAACAATGGAGAAAAATAAAACAAAATAAGACAAATAATACAAGTGTTTCATTGAATTATTCACCGGTAATAAATTTATCAGGTGCATTTAATGAAAAAACAAAATCAGAATTTTTAGAAATGCTAAAAAAACATAAAAACGAAATATATGCAATGCTTTCAGAATTACAAAGAAGAAAAGAGGTGAGAGCGTATGCCTAATTCTTTATTACCTCAAATACTTCAAGATGAAAGCAATCTGGCTTTAGAAAATTGCTTAAATGAAAGTTTTAACTTTGATTTTGCAAAAATAATGACTTGTATTCCCAACACATTAAGCGATAGTGTTTTAGCAGAATTAGCAAAACAATTTCACGTTACAAGCGAGGGTTGGAACGACTGTAAAACACGAGAAGAAAAAATAAATTTAATAAAAAACGCAATACCTTTACACAGAACAAAAGGAACTGTTAAAGCAATAAAAGATTGCATTAATATTGAAAACATTGAGGCTAAATATTTATCTTGGAACAAATATAACGGTATTCCGCATCACTTCAAATTAAATTTTTTATCTGACAATGTGCCTATTACATCAGAAGTGGTAAATATAATACGGAAAAAAATAAATGATTTTAAACAATTGCGTGCAAAATTAGACCTAATAGAATTACAGAATGTTATAAAAACAAATATTTTTGTAACACCGACAATAATAGTTTCAAGAAAAATAATTGTATAAGGATAAAATTATGGCAGAATTTAAAAAAGTAATAACAAATAAAGGACAAGAACTAATAACAGCAGCCGCTTTTGATAGTGGTGAGTTAGCAGTTAAATATATTGTTATAGGTGATGCAAACGGTGAAAGTTATGAACCTAGTCCAGAGCAAACAGCACTTGTAAATCAAAGAAATAAACTTTTAATAACTGAAAGAATTGTAAATTCACCAACACGTTATACTTTTCTAGTACAAATACCGCAAGATATTGATTATTATATAATTCGTGAAATAGGTTTGGTGGATGAAAACGATAATTTGATTGAAATAGCACAAATGGAACAAGAAACCTACATTCAATCAGATAATTTAGTTCAGCAATTGACCATAGGTATTCAAATTGATGTCGGACAAAGCAGTACGGTAATTGTTTTAGCAGATACAAATATCGAAACAGCAAGCAAAGATTTTGTTAATAATAATTTCCAAAATTTGAACCAAAAAGGACAAGCAAACGGTTATTGCGGACTAAACAATAATAGTCAAATCCCTTCTGTAAATATACCTAATATCACAAACTGCATAATTGAAACACCACAAAATCTTATATGGGAAGAAATCACCAACGGCGTAAGATTAAAAGCGGGTTCAAAAATTACAGTTCCAAACGGATTTGAATCAAACGGAACAACATTAAAATTTGATGAAATTATAATTTCGGAAGATTTGGATTATACATATACAGGCAGCACAACGGCTATTCATTTTTTAGTGTATCGCACAGACACAAACGCAATCAATGCCCCAAGGGTATCGGCTGCAATATCAGGCGACACAGCCCCAACAGGAACGGGTATTTGGTATGATTCAACAACAAACAAGGTAAAATATTATTCAGGCGGTACATTAAGTTTTGACGATGCGTCTTTGCCTTTGGGTGTTTTTAATTGCGATACCAAAAAATTAATTCAATCGTTTAATCATATAGGTTTTATCGGCACGGCGGTTTTTTTTCATAAGGGTATAAAAATTTTATCCGCAGACGGCAGAAATTCAGACGGAACGTTAAAAAACAAAATAACAATTTTATCTAATGCAAGAATAGGCATGGGCGGTTGGAGTGGAACAAATAACCATATCCGATTCAATACAGAATCGCAAGGTGTGGCATGGATTAGACAAGAAAGAACCTATAAAGTAAATAGTGTAGGTGAATTGCCTACGCCAACAAGTAATACATTACATTTGGCTTATGTTTCAGATGAAAACAAATGGTATTATTTTTATATAACGGGCGGCGTTTCAGAATGGACGGAATGCAAATATATCTTTTTTGGTGCAGGTAAACTTGATAGTGGGCAAACCTATTTTGAAAGTATGCAAATTCCAGAAATATTAAGCGTTATGGATATGAACAACCCCGTTATTCCAAACATTGACGGTCAATGGGTACGTCAATCTTATAGTATTTGTAGTGATTTTACTTCACCAACAACAGATGTAGAATTTGATTTAAGTGGTTATCTACCTGATGATGGTTATAATTATGAAGTGTTGTTTACGGGGTATGGACAGACAGGGACAACATCAGGTAGTATAATGCGACTAACAATTGTTACAACTTATGGTTCTGCATATTTAGTATATATTAGGACAAGAACAACATCATTAGTTAATGGTGCGGGTTCTGCAACTTTAGTAGTTGGTGCAGATAGGAAAGTTTCATTAATTGGACATACAGGAAATAGCGGTAATGTTAATTTAGTTGCAACTGCATATAGACGATTAGGTACAAATTCATAAAGGGGGAATAAATGTATTTATTTTTTATACAAAATGACATAATAATTGGTAAAGGTCAATGTGAATGTTTTGGTGAAGATGTTATCAATATTGAAGTTACAGAAGAACAATATAATCTTATAATTGAAAAAGGTAAAAATTATTTCATTTATCAAAATGGTGAAATAATTATAAACCCTAACTACGAACAAGAACAAAAAGAAAAAGAAAAAGAACGTATTAACAACCTTACAATGACGGCATTGGATTTTATCAATGTATTAAAAGGTTTTGGACTTACAGCAGTACAGATTAATACATTTATTGAAAATAATGTAGAACTAAAACTACAACTATTTGGTTGCCAAAATGTATGGTGTGGAGTTGCTAAACAAGTATTTGTAACTCCAATAACAATCGGTAATATTACTATCACTTCTGAAATGGTTGAGCAAGCATTTAAGGATAAAACCGGTGAAAATGATGAAAATTAAAAAAACAATTGTAAAAATTGACGAAATCAGAGAGAACATTGAAGATTTTATTGTATCAAATGTTTTGCAACGTTGGGATAACTTTAAAAAAGCTGATGATGTAAGAGTTGCTGTAAATCTTGCTGTCATAAACTTTGCTCTTGCTTATGCTCAAATAAAAGGCATACCTGCTGAACAAGTACCGCAAGAAGTAAGAGAAAAACTTGCTAAATCAGGTGCAAAAGTTGAAAAGAAATTAAATAATAAATTACAACAACAATTGAAAAAGAAAAGTAAAATATATGTTCAAAATAAAGTTAATGCATCCGAATGAAGTCGCACAAAACGCTAATAATATTGATTATAAATTTAGTCAAAAGGAACGCAAAAACGGTTTCTTCTTTATATTAACAAAACAAATAAAAGCGGTATTACTGATATTCAGATTATAAATGAGGCTAAAAATGCTATATTACACAAAAAAAATTTTAAAAGAATTAAATATTGATTTATTCATAAGTTGTTATTTTAACAGCTTGCAAGGTGCTGCGATATTTGTAAAAAATGATAAAAGTATTGTAAGTAAGGTAGTAAGCCGATTTTGCAAAAAGAAATACCTTAAAAACATTAATTTATGTGATGAATTGGTAAATTTTATACCGTCGCATATTGCATCCGTTTATAAAGATAATGATAACGATTTATATTTATTGGATATAAAACCTCCAAAATCAACCAAACAGAAATTGATAGAATATTTAAAAAACACAAAAGATGATTACGTTTTAATATTAAGACGTGAAAATCTTGATTTAGAAAAATATAATAAATATATGCGTGAACGTGTAGGATTATTATATGGTCTTGTTTCTGCGGTTCAAAGCATTTTTAAATATATAACGTTTCTTCACGGAATGCATTGTTCAGAAAATTACATTTACGCATATAATCAGCAGGGATTTTATTATGACATAAATGCAAACAAAGCAACACCATTAGATTTAATGTATTACTTGT
>DFEL01000049.1 GCA_002369055.1 Cyanobacteria bacterium UBA3803 | reverse complement strand
ATTTTTTAACTTTTTCTTCCATTTCTTTGTCCATCAAATGCATTTGATTGGGAAGAATTACATTTGAATTATCAAGTTCTTCAACTATGTTTTGGTGATATTTAATTCTATCGTGTTGAGTGCCTCTTAATATTCTGCTGAATGTTGCAGCAATTGTTTTCAAATCAGCAAGAGTAAGCGGACAATCCGAAAGTTGATTATCTTTAATTCTTTCGTCAATAATATTTTTTATTATAGGATCAATTTCTTCGGGTGTGCTTGCTTTCATTGCTCTTACCGCTGCTTCAACAGCGTCTGCAATCATTAATATAGCCGTTTCTTTTGTTTTTGGTTTTGGACCTGAGTATCTGAATTGTTCTTCTTTTACGTTTTCAATCCCTTCTTCTTTTATTGCTTGATTATAGAAGTAACTGGCAAGACCATCTCCGTGATGTTGGAGAATAAAATCATTTATTATAGGCGGAAGATTATATTCTTTAGCCAATTCAACGCCATCTTTTGTATGTGCTGTTACAACCATTTTACTTAATCTGGAATTTAATTTGTTATGAGGATTTTCAATACCGAATGAGGATTGATTTTCTACAAAGAAAAAAGGTCGTTTTAACTTGCCTATATCGTGATAATATGCACCAACTTTTGCTAAAATAGGGTTTGCTCCTATTGCTTCTGCTGCTGCTTCACATAAGTTTGCAACCATTAAGCAATGATGATAAGTGCCGGGAGCATCCATTTGTAAACGTTTTAAAATAGGTTGATTGTGGTCAGCCAGTTCTGCTAATGCATAAGGTGTTACAATTTTGAACGCACTTTCAAGTAAAGGAAGTACTCCTAATACTATCATACTGCTTAAAACTCCGTTTATAAAAATAAATACTGCATCTCTTGTTATCAATATGTTTTCTATATCAATTAAGAATTTTTCCAACATATAGATACTTACAACAAATAATGAACCTGCTAAGGCAATATACAATCCTGCTTTAATTAAATCAAAACGTCTTGTAAAATTAACTCTTGCCATAAATACTGAAGAAACAACATTTACAAGGGTCAATGATGTCATAAATTGAATATCGTATTGCATACCTAATGTGATTATTCCAAGTAATAAGCTTGCACTAACCAGTGCTATTCTTGGATTAGTAACTATTGAAATAATCATAATATATGCAGGGAAAGGTATTATATACGGTGAAAAACCTGTTGGTAGCGTAACGGATATTAAAGCCAATACAAGTGATAAAATAGCGATGATTTGCATGTGATTACTTGTTATGTTGTTTCTTTCAAACGTATTTTTATATATTAAAAATGCTAAAATCGAAAACGCTATAACAAAGAATACTCCTGCAAGACCGTTGAAATTAAGTTCTACAAGGTTATAACCTGCTTGTCTTAGGGCATCTCTTTTTAATTTAGTTACGGGTTCTCCTTCAAATAATATTTTATCGCCTTTTTCAAATGTAACTTCGTAAGGTTTTACCGCATTTTGTGCATTTTTTCTTGCTATATCCGTTGCAAATTCATCTACAATTAAGTTTGGCACAAGTATTTGTTCAAGAATGGCTGTGATTACGGATACTTGATTTTTTGATGTTTCTGTTGCTACGTGTTTTTTTATAATACCGTCAAGAATATGTTTTTCAAAATCTTTTTCGCTTATGCCTACATTTAAAATATTTATTAAGGTAAGTTTTGATTTATCAAATATTATTTTTAAATCATTTTCAGAAGCTTTAAGAAGATAATTTATGACAAAATATTGTTTTGTATCGTCAGCGTTAAACAAGAGGCTTAATTCTTCTTTTTTGGTTTCTTCGGAAGTATCTTTTTCACGTATTTTTAAAATTGAATTTTGAAATGAAGATAAGTTATTTTTAATAAAATCATCTTCTGTTACGGTCATAATAGGTTCAATTTTTTGTGCAACTTCTTTTCTGTGTTGTTCAGTTCGTTTTGTATCTTCTACCGTAATGGTTTTTTCTGCAATAATATCACGTTTGCTGATACCATTTTCTACTATTCTTTGAAATAAAAAATTTTGTGATGCAATGATTAATGTCATAGCAAGAGCAAATAGTACAAAATACAGGTTATTTAGAAATTTAGAAGATGTTAAAAATTCTTTTACCTGTCTTGGAATTTCTATTTTATTCATCATATATACCTTATTTTTATTAATATTTAATAACATAATTTTAGTACATATTTAAAATTTTGCAAATATTGCGTCAACATTTTTAAGATAATCTTCAGATTTAAAACATTCTTCAATTTCTTTTTGAGTTAAAATTTTAGTTATTTCACAATCATTAAAAAGGTTTTGTTTAAAGCTTCCGTTATTATCAATTGTTAGAAGTGCATTTTTTTGTACAATGTTATATGCTTCTTCTCGAGATAAACCTTTTTGGACAAGTTTAAGCAAAACTTTTTGAGAATATATAACACCACCGTATAATTCGGTATTTTTTTTCATATTATTTTCGTAAACGATAAGATTTTGAAGAACATTATCAAATCTGTTCAACATAAAATCTATTAAAATTGTACTGTCCGGATAAATAATCCTTTCTGCTGAACTGTGAGAGATATCTCTTTCGTGCCAAAGAACAATATTTTGCATTTCAACAGAGGCATTTCCTCTAACAACTCTTGCAAGTCCGCAAAGATTTTCGCACAAAACAGGATTGCGTTTATGAGGCATAGCTGAAGAACCTTTTTGACCTTTAGAGAAGCCTTCTTGAACTTCAAAAATTTCTGTTCTTTGAAGATTTCTTATTTCAGTTGCATATTGTTCAATAATGGTTGCTATTACTGCAAGTTCATTCATATATCTTGCATATACATCTCTTGAAATTACTTGAGTTGAAATTTTTGCCGGTTTTAAGTTTAAGTATTTACATACAATTTGTTCAACTTCCATCGGAACATTGCTGTAAGTTCCAACAGGGCCGGATATTTGTCCGATTGCAATATCTTCTGCTGCAATAAGAAAATTTTTGTATGCACGTTCAAAAGAATCAAGCCAATTTAATAATTTTATTCCAAAAGTTGTAATTTCAGCATGAATACCGTGTGAACGACCAATACAAACCGTATATTTATATTGTTTTGCTTTTTGTTTGATTAAAACAATCAAGTTTGCTAAATCGTCAGCAATTATCGCAGAGGCTTCTTTTATTTGAAGTGCATAAGCGGTATCAATAACATCTGAGCTTGTTAGACCCATGTGAATATATTTTGCATTTTCTCCGACATTTTCATTTATGCACGTTAAAAAAGCAATAACGTCGTGATGAACTTCCTTTTCAATTTCTTCAATTCTTTCAATATCAAATTTTGCATTTTTAACAATGTCTTGATAAGCATTTTCCGGTATTTGTCCAAGTTCACAATATGCTTTGCATACGGCAAGTTCAACTTTTAAGTAATAATTAAATTTGGAATTAGTTTCCCAAATTTTTTTCATTTTTTCTAAGCAATATCTGTCAATCATAAATAAATGCTAACACAAAGATACCGAACTATTCAACTGTTCACTACTCATTACATGTCATTACGGCGGATTTGCGGACGGAATAAAATTCCGGATAGCGAACAGATTGAGCAGACAGGGCAAAGCCCGAAAGCGAAACTCTGTGAGCGTGGAGCAAATACAAGACAGGAGTGTAACGACGAAGTAATCCA
>DFEL01000111.1 GCA_002369055.1 Cyanobacteria bacterium UBA3803 | reverse complement strand
AAAACAATTGCTGTTTTGGAAACAAAATTAAATAAGTAAATTTAAAACAACTTGTAAATAGAAGAAAACTTTGTTTTTTAGTTGTATAATTGTCATGTTTTATGAGAAAATATTATACACACATAGTTTTAATATTACTGGCACTTGTACTTTATTTTATGGCAAATTTTCAAAGAGTTGCAATTCCGGGTGCTATTTTTGACACTTTACAGCAAGATTTGAATTTGAGTGCATCTTCAGTTACTGCGTTAAGTGCTTGTTTTATGTACTCTTATGCAGTAAGTTTGTTATTTTGTGGTATTCTTTCCGACAGATACGGTGCTGTGAAAGTTATAATGTGCGGGGCTTTATTATTTTCTCTTGGTGCTTTAATTTTTCCCAATACGACAAATATTTATTTTCTTTATTTAAGTCGTATTATACTCGGCTTTGGTGCTGCTACATTTTATCTTTGTTTAGTTCAAGAAGCAAAAAAATGCTTTCCTGATAAATATTTTGGCATAAGTGTTTCATTAATGTTAATTACAGGTTATATGGGCGGAGTATGTGCTAATGCACCATTTATATTCTTTGCGGATAAGTTTGCATGGCAAAATATTTTAAATGTTTTAGGGATACTAACGTTTGTTGTTACTGTTTTATTTTGTGCGGAAAGGGGATTTTTAAGGCATATTCCCGTAAATAAAAATGCAAAATTTTCGATAGAGCCGTTTAAAGATGTTTTATCAAAACATTTTAATCATAATCTTTTTATTTTTGCAGGTTTGAATTATGGCTTATATTATGTTATCCAAACAGTTATTGGTGTTAAATTTTTAAAAGATTATATACAAATGTCTGAGGCAAGTGCTTCTTTGGTGTTGTCATTAATGATAGTTGTTGCAGGTTTTTCAGGAATATCGCTTGCAACTTTAAGCAAAATATTAAATAACCGACGTGTAATATTTATGAAATCAATAAGTGTAATGACGGCTTTAATTTTTACAATTGTTTCGTTATGTTTATTAATGCAAATAAAAACAAAATTTGTAGCAATATTATTTTTGATGCTTGCTATTGGGGGTGGAATGTCACCATTACTTGTTCCGATAATTCATGCAACAAATAAATTTGAAGTTAGAGGTACGGCATTGAGCATTATGAATTGTTGTTTCTTTTTGTCGGTAGGTTTTTTGGGTACTCTTGTCGGATATTTATTGGATGTTTTTAAACCTTTATTGCAAAATTCAAGCGTGATAATTTATTCGTCAAAATCGTATCTTCTTGTTTTTGTAACCTTTTTATTGTTTTCTTTTGTCGAAATTTATAATGCGTTTAAATTAAAAGATGTTTAAAATCATCTAAACAGTTGATGTAATTTGCAAATTTATGGTTTAAACTTGATTTGTGGAAAAAAGTAGGGGGGATTTGTTATGTCTTCAACAATTAATGGTGTAAGTCAAAATAGCGACATGCAAGCAATGATTTTAAGCATGTTTAATAAAATTAATAATGCAACAATAAATGCAGGACAAAATTCATTTGCAAGTGAAGAAAAAGGTGTTTCAAATGCTGATTTTGTAAAAGCACTTGAATCTCAATTACAAAAATCTATTGATACGCAAATTTTAGAACAAAACTCAAATAAAAATACAAAACTTGGAATGCCTGTTGGTATGACGCTTGATGACGAAAATAATATCGTTAATGAATCATACAAAGAACTTCTAAACAGCATTGTTGAAAATCTTGATAAAAATTCCGATGGAAAAATTACAGAACAAGAAATGAAAGATTTTTCGGGTAAGATTTCTCAAAAAGGCGATGCTGAAACAACAGGAACTTTAGCATCATCAAAAGCCGGTGAATTTTTGAAAAATCAGGCAAGTGCATTTATACAAAAATTAATTGATAATTATAAGGATAACAGTAGCAGCGTTTTGGGTATATTTGTATAATTTAATGTAAAATCTTTTTGTGTTAGAATAATTTACAGTGGAAATTAAGGAGTAAATTATGCATAATACAAAAAAAATTACAGAAGATTTATACTTTTTAGGTGTAAGCGACAGACGCTTGGCACTATTTGAGAATGTTTTTCCGATTGAGAGAGGAGTTTCTTATAACTCATATTTATTAAAAGATGAAAAAACGGTATTACTCGATACTGTTGATAATTCTGTATTGCAACAATTTGAAGAAAATTTGGAATACGAACTAAATGGCAAAAATCTTGATTATATAATCATAAATCACATGGAACCTGACCATGCTGCAACATTGCAGGTTATTGCAAATAAATATCCTAATGCAAAAATTTTAACAAACGCAAAAGCCAAAACAATGATGAAACAATATTTTGATTTTGACGTTGAAAACAGAGTTGAAGTTATTAAAGAAGGTGATACTTTAAATACAGGTAAGCATACGCTGACTTTTGTTATGGCTCCAATGGTTCACTGGCCTGAAGCTATGGTAACTTATGATGTTACAGATAAAGTTTTATTCTCTGCGGATGCTTTTGGTACATTTGGTGCATTAAACGGTAATATCTTTGCTGATGAACTTAATTTTACGGAAGAATGGCTTGATGATGCAAGAAGATATTATACAAACATTGTAGGAAAATACGGAACACAAGTTCAAGCATTATTAAAAAAAGCAGCGAACATAGAAATAAAAATGATTTGTCCTTTACATGGCCCTATTTGGAGAAATAAAATAGGCTGGTTTGTTGAAAAATATCAAAAATGGAGTACCTGTGAACCTGAAGAAGAAACTGTTTTGGTTCTTTACGGTTCAATTTACGGACATACTGAAAATGTTGCCGAAATTGTTGCTTCAAAACTTGCTGACAAAGGGATTAAAAATATCAAAATGTATGATGTTTCAAAAACTCATTTTTCAGTATTAGTTTCAGAAGCGTTCAGATGCTCTCATATTGTGATTGCTTCTGCAACATATAATGCGGGTATATTCTGTAATATGGAAACAATTTTAACAGATTTGAAAGCACATAATCTTAAAAACAGAAAAGTTGCAATTATTGAAAACGGGACTTGGGCACCTACTGCGGGCGGTTTAATTAAAAATATGCTTGCAGATATGAAAGATATTGAATTTATTGAACCTATGGTTACAATCAAATCTTCTATGAAATCTGAGCAAATGGAAGTTATCAATACTCTTGTAGAAAACATTGCAAACAGTATTGTTATCAAGCCTGCTGTTACAAATCCAATGTTTAATATCAGTTATGGTTTGTATGTTCTTACTTCTAAAACAGAAAAAGATAACGGCTGTATTATCAATACCGTAAATCAAATTACAGATAATCCAAGACGTATATCTATTGCGGTAAACAAAAACAATTATACTTGCAAAATGATTGAAGAATC